>NZ_BAAAZH010000029.1:0-3248 GCF_039536805.1 Nocardioides fonticola
AACTCGGTGGGTGGTTCGCGGAATCTGGGGGCTACGGGTGGCGCGTCGGGTCAGCCGGTGACGTACGCGATCGCTGCTGGGACGACGAACGACGCGTGTGTGATCGTGGCGGGTCGGGTGGAGTTCCGGCATGCGGGGACGTGTGTGGTGACCGCTGACCAGGCCGGGACGGATGACTACGAGCCGGCGGCCACCGCGACCCAGACGCTGCAGGTCGACAAGACGAGCCCTGGTCTCGCCGTGTCCTTGCCCGACTCGGGTCGAGTCGGGGACAACGTGGTGTTGGTGCCGCAGACCCTGTCGGCTTCGCTGGTGACGGTCACGAGCCGGCGGCCCGGGGTGTGTTCTGTTGATGGGCTGAAGGTGAGGTTCGACCACGTCGGGACCTGCGATCTCGCTTTCAGTCAGCCGGAGACCGGCGACTACGTCGCTGGTTCGACCGGCGGCATCATCGAGGTGAAGCAGGCCGCGCAGGCGATCACGGGGTTCGCTCCGGTGGGTGCGGCGGTCGTGGGTGGTGCGTCGGTGGATCTGTCGGCGACCGGTGGTGCCTCGGGGAACCCGGTGACGTTCGCGGTGTCAGGTGAGACGACGAACGGTGCGTGCACGCTCGGTAGTGGGCCGTCTGGTTCGACGGTCTCGTTCGTGCATGCGGGGTCGTGTGTGGTGACGGCTGATCAGGCCGGGAACACCGACTACACCGCTGCTTCGCAGGTGAAGCGGACGATCGTGGTGGGCAAGGCGGCCCAGGTGATCTCGGGGTTCAGTCTGCCGGGGTCGGCGTCGATCGGGTCGCAGGCGGCGTTGGCGGCGACTGGTGGTGCGGGTGGTGCTCCGGTGGTGTTCTCGGTGGCTGCGGGGACGACGAATGCCGCGTGCACGGTCAGCGGTACGACGGTCTCGTTCGTGCATGCGGGGACGTGTGTGGTGGCTGCTGATCAGGCCGGTACGGCTGACTATGAGGCGGCCTCGCAGGTGGTGCAGGCGGTTGCGGTGGCTCGGAATCCGCAGAGTCTGGTGTTCTCGTTGCCGGCGACGGCGTCGTTGGGTGGTTCGGCTGACCTGACGGCGACGGGTGGCGGGAGCGGCCAGTCGGTGGTGTTCTCGGTGGATCCGTCGACCACGAACGCGGCGTGTGTGATCGAGGGCACGCGGGTGCGGTTCGTGCACGCGGGGTCGTGTGTGGTCGCGGCGTTCCAGGGTGGGACTCCTGATTTCGAGGAGGCGCGCACCCTGGCCACGGTGAACGTGGAGCGGGCGCCGACGACCACGTCGGTGTCGGTGACCGGTACCCAGATCCGGGCGTTGGTGCGGTCGACCGATGCGTCGTTGGGTTCTGTGGTGGGGACGCCGAGTGGTCAGGTGCAGTTCTTGGTGGACGGCGTCCTGCTCGGCACCGCGGCGTTGAGTGATGCCGGGGTGGCGGTGCTGGATGCGGTGATCCCGGCCGGGGAGCATCTGGTGGTGGCGCGGTATCTGGGTGATGGTGATTTCGCTGCCGGTGTCGGTGACTATGCGACGTCCTCGGGTGAGGTGGTGCGGAGGGATCCGGTGATCACCGCGACCGTGACGAGTGCGCGGGCGATCTCGGCCAGTGGTTGGTATCGCTCGCCGGTGACGGTGTCCTTCGCGTGCACGGCCGGTTCGGGTGCGCTGGTGGGGGCGTGTCCCAGCCCGGTGGTGATCGGCCGGTCGACCAAGGGCCGCACGGTCACGGGCACGGTGTTGGCCGATGACGGTGGTCGGGCCACGGTCACGACCGAGGTGGTGAAGGTCGACCTGGTCAAGCCGAAGGTCCGGATCAAGGGCCTGGCTGGCGGGGCTGCCGGGAAGCCGCGGTGTGTGGCCAGGGACAAGACGTCGGGTGTGGCCTCGTGCCGCCTGAAGGTCCGCACCCATCGTGACCGGGTCGTCTACATCGCGATCGCGAAGGACGTGGCCGGCAACACCACCAAGGTCAGGAAGACCGTCCGACGCTGACGGCCGGTCGTCTACCTCTCTCCCCATCTCCCCGTTTCTCCCCCGAGTAGTTCTGGAGTTCTCGATGTCTGGTCCGCGTTCCTTCCTCGGCGGTGTCCTCTCGGCTGCGTTGGCGGCCTCGGGTCTTGCCGTCGTCCTGGTCGGGGCGAGCGCCCCGCCGGCGTCGGCAGCACCGACGCCGGTGTGCGACGCGAACGGTCAGTGCACCGTGACGTTCGACTACACCGGCGCGGTGCAGACGTGGACGGTGCCGGCGGGGGTCACCTCGATCACCGCCACCGTCGAAGGCGCCGGCACCCAGTCGGGCGGCGTCGGTGGTGGCGGCCGCTCGACCGGCACGATGTCCGTCACCCCCGGTGCGACCGTCACGATGGTGATCGGCGGGACGAACGGCTACGGAGGCGGCGGCGCGGGCAGTGGTCCAAGTTCACTCCCGGGCAGGAACGGTTCCGGCGGATCGTTTCTCGCCGTCGGCAGCGCCCTCATGCTCGTCGCCGGCGGTGAAGGAGGCGACGGCGGAGCCACGTCCGGTTCGGGCGGTGTCGGTGGAGGTGCGGGCGCGCCGGCAGGGGATGGCGACACCCGCGCGACCGGGGCGGGTAAAGCCGGCACGACGACCGCGCACGGCGCCGGCGGTGTCGGCGGCGGTGGCGGCAGTGGTGCCGCTGGCTCGGGCTCGTTCACGATCGGCCCACCCGTCACTGTTCCCCAGGGAGGGAAGGGCGGGGACGGGATACCCCCTTGTGGTGGTGGCGGCATGTGCTTCGAGTTCAGCAGTGGTGGCGGTGGCGGTGGTGGTGGCTACTTCGCCGGAGGTGGCGCCGCCGGCAGCGGCACCGATTGCTGCGGGCCCCGGAGCAGTGGTGGTGGCGGTGGGTCGGGATATGCCGCACCGAATGTCACGAATGTGTCGGGCGCTGCGGGGGTGCGGGACGGCAACGGCCGCATCGTGATCACCTACACCCCGAAGATCGCGCAGACGATCAGCTTCAGCAGTTCCCCCTCATCCCGGACCGTCGGGTCGACGTACGACGTGTCGGCGACGGGCGGTGGCTCTGGTAATCCGGTGACGTTCTCGGTGGGCGGCACACCGTCGGGGACCTGTTCGATCGTGGGTGCGCGGGTCACCTTCGATCACGTCGGTCAGTGCCTGATCTATGCGGATCAGGCTGGTTCCTCGCGCTACCTGGACGCCTCCCGTGCCACGCAGACGATCACGGTGGCCAAGGCCGCGCAGGAGGTGCAGCTGGTCTCGGCGGGGTTGACGC
>NZ_BAAAZH010000030.1:0-7662 GCF_039536805.1 Nocardioides fonticola
GCGGGCGGCGTGCTCGGCGGCCGCCCGGGCGTCGGCGGCGGCAGCGGCGAGGGCGTGGGCCTCCTGGGCGGCTCGCTCGGCGTGGGCGCGGCCCTCGATCTCGGTGGCGAGCTCGCTCATGGCGTGCTCGGCGCGCTGTTCGGCGGCCAACCGCGCCTCCGCGGCCGCGATCGCGCGGTCGGCCAGGTCGGCGGCGGCCTGCTCGGCGGCGAGCCGGGCCTCCTCGGCGGCTGTGGCGGCGGCCAGCGCGGTGGTGGCGGCCTCCTCGGCCTCCAGCCGGGCGGCGGTCTGGTCGGCGAGGGCGCGCTCGGCGACCTCCCGCAGCCGCTCGGCGTCGACCGTGGTGCGGGCCGCCTCGGCGTGGGCCCGGACGGCGCGTTCGGCCTCGGCGGTGGCCTCCTGGAGCGCCGCGGTGTGGGCGGCGGTGAGCTCGGCGAGGGCCTGCTCGGCGGCGGCGCGTGCCTCGTGGGCCTCGGCGGCGAGCCGGGCGTGCTCGGCAGCGGCGCGGTCGGCCTCGGCGCGGGCCTCGGCGGCGTCCCGGGCGGCCTCCTCGGCGACGAGCCGCTCGGCGGCCTGCTCGGAGGCGGCGGTCTCGGCGAGGGTGCGCAGATGGGCGACCCGCTCGGCCTTCTCCAGCTCGTCGTGCAGGCGGATCTGGAGCTGCTCCAGCGTGGGTCCGGGCGGCGGCGCGGGCACCACCGGTTCGGGCGCGACCGGTGCCGCCGGCTCCTCGGGCACAGCCGGGTCGGACCGGCGTCGCCAGAACCGTCCGGACGCGTCGGAGGGATCGCCACCGCTCATGAGCGGGAGCCTAGAGGGAACGCCGGGTCGGTGGTGGTCGGGTGGGGAGGGGGCACGGCAGTTTCCCCGGCCGACCGGGGAAACCTGCCGTTTCCGGCCCCGATCAGGCCGATTCCGGGCAGTTCCGCCTGTCCGCTGGTGCTGCTGTGGTCAGCGGGACGCCGAGGGCGCCCCGGACGCCGTCCGAGCACCCTCAGTAGACGAGCGCCTGGACGCCGTCGGCGAGGATCTCCTCGGCGAACACCGCCGCCCCCGCCACCCGGACGCCGGGGCGCACGGCGTCGGCCTCGATGCCGCGCCGCATCGCGCACTGGGTGCACACCGTCACCCGCCCGCCGTCCAGGACGACGCCGAGGAGGTCCTCCACGCTGCCGGCGTGGGCCAGCCCCAGGTCGGGGCCGCGGCCCGCGACGGCGTACCAGGCGGCCTCGCCGGTCAGCCACAGCGAGACCTCGGCGCCGGCGGCCACGGCGGCGGCCGCGACGGTGAAGGCCTGGTTGGCGCGTTCGGGATCGTCCTGGGCGCAGGTGACCTTGAGGACCAGGGGACGCGGCATGGGGCCACCCTAGGACGCCGTGCCGCGCCGATAGGCTGGCGGGCATGGCGTTCGAGATCCCCTCCAACCTCCATCCCCAGTGCGCGCCGGTGGCGTGGCTCCTCGGCACCTGGGCGGGCAACGGGCACGGCGACTACCCGACGATCGACGCCTTCCAGTTCGGCCAGGAGCTGGTCTTCCAGCAGGACGGCCGTCCGTTCCTGCACTACTTCGCCCGCTCGTGGATCGTCGACGAGAACGGCGAGACCGTGCGCGAGGCCGCCCAGGAGACCGGGTTCCTGCGCTGCCTGCCCGACGGCCAGCTGGAGATGGTGCTCAGCCACAACACCGGGGTCACCGAGATCTGGTACGGCGTCGCGGAGGGCGGCAAGATCGAGCTGCGCACCGCCGGCGTCGGCTTCACCCAGACCGCCAAGGAGGTCGCCGGCGGGCACCGCCTCTACGGCAACGTCGAGGGCGACCTGCTCTACGCCTACGACATGGAGGCGGTCGGCCAGGAGCTGCAGCCGCACCTGTGGGCGCGCCTGCAGCGGCAGTGATCAGGACGCCGGGAACGCCATGACCGATGAGTTGCGCGAGCGGCTGCGCGGCAGCGGCTACCGCCTGACCCCGCAGCGCGAGCTCATCCTCAAGGCCGTCCAGCGCTTGGGGCACGCGACGCCCGACGAGGTCTTCGCGGAGGTGCGCACGGCGTCGTCCGCGGTGAACCTCTCCACGATCTACCGCACGCTGGAGGTGCTCGAGGAGCTCGGCCTGATCCGGCACGCGCACCTCTCCGACCGGGCGCCGACCTACCACGCGGTCACCGATCACGAGCACTTCCACCTGGTGTGCCGGAATTGTCAGCGGGTGGTCTCCGTTGACACCGACGCGGCCCGCGACTTCGCCGCCCTGCTGCGCGAGCGGTTCGACTTCGAGGCCGACCTGCCGCACCTCACCGTCTTCGGCACCTGCTGCCACCCCGAGGAGGAGTCCCCGTGACCCGCACCAGCCCGCTGCTCGACCTGCCCGGCGCGGTCGCCGGCGACGGCATCGACGCCGCGGTCGCCGCGCACTACGGCTCGTTCAACACCGAGCAGCGCCACCTGGAATCGGGTGCCGGGTTCGTCGATCTCTCCCACCGCGACGTCGTCCGCATCGAGGGCCCCGACCGGCTCACCTGGCTGCACGCGCTGACGACCCAGCACCTGCTCGAGCTCGCACCGGGGGAGTGGACCCAGGCGCTGATCCTCGACCCGCACGGGCACGTGGAGCACGCGTTCACGGGGGTGGACGACGGCACCGCGTTCGTCGCGCACACCGAGCCGGGTGCGGCAGCGGCTCTGCTGGGCTTCCTCGAGCGGATGGTCTTCATGAGCCGCGTCGACCTCGCCGACGTCAGCGACGACCTCGCGGTCATGTGGCGGCCGGCGGCCGGCGGTCTGGGCTTCGAGTTCGTGCCGCGCGGCGATCTGGCCGCCTACGCCGCCGCTGCCGAACCGGCCTGCGGACTGTGGGCCTACGAGGCGCTGCGCATCGCCCGCGGCGAGCCGCGGCTGGGGCTCGACACCGACGAGCGCACGATCCCCAACGAGGTCGGCTGGATCGGCCCGGCCGTGCACCTCGACAAGGGCTGCTACCGCGGTCAGGAGACTGTGGCCCGCGTGCACACCCTCGGCCGTCCGCCGCGCCGCCTCACCCTGCTGCACCTCGACGGCACCGAGAACCGCCTCCCGCCCGTCGGGTCGCCGCTGTTCGCAGGGGAGAAGCAGATCGGCTTCGTCGGCACCTCCGCCCGCCACCACGAACTCGGCCCGATCGCCCTGGCGATGGTCAAGCGCAACGTCCCGCTCGACGCCGTCCTGAGCGTCGACGGCATGCCCGCCGCCCAGGAGGTCGTGGTCGATCCGGAGGTCGGGTTGCACGTGCGGCCGCTGCGGTAGCCGGCTGCAGGTTTCCCCGGTCAGCCGGGGAAACCTGATGTTGATGGGCGAAGCTTCGCCCCACAACATCAGGTTTCGCCCCTCAAGTGCGCCCCCAGCGCCCGGTCGCCGTCAGCCGCGGGCGTCCCGTACGTACTGCACGTGGGTGTCGGCCTCGGCGTGGGTGAAGCCGAGCTTGCGGTAGACCGCCACGGCGGGGTCGTTGTCGGACTCCACGTAGAGCAGCACCTCCCGCGCCCCGCCGTCGGCGAGGTGGTGCAGTCCGGCGAGGGTCAGCAGCTGGCCGAGGCCGTGTCCCTGGGCGGCCGGGTCGACGCCGACGACGTAGACCTCGCCGAGCTCGGCGGAGTGCCGCTTGGTCCAGTGGAAGCCGACGAGTCCGGGGCGATCGGCGATCTCGGCGACGAGCAGGCCGACGGGGTCGAACCACGGCTGGGACATCCGCTCGGCGAGGTTCGCCTCGTCCATCGCGCCCTGTTCGGGGTGGTGGGCGAAGGCGGCGGCGTTGACGCGCAGCACCTCCGCGGCGTCCTCGGGCCGGTACGAGCGCACCGACACTCCCGACGGCAGCACCAGCGCGGGCAGCCCGTCGGCGGTGCGCAGCCGCATCACCCACAGCGACCGCGCGGCCGCGAAGCCCCCACGCTCGGCCAGCCGGCGCGCGGCGGGATGGTCGGCGTGCGACCACGCCGCCTGCACCGACGGGACGGCGTCCAGGGCCTGCGCGAGCAGCCGGGCACCATGGCCCCGGCCCCGCGCATCGGGGTGGACGACGAGGGTCAGCTCGTCGTCGGCGACGAGCGCGAGCCCGTGCTCGTCGGCCTCGATCCAGAGGTGATCGGGGTGGTGGCGCAGCCGCAGCCAGGTGGCCTCGTCGAGCGGCGCGTTGCCATCGACGGCCTCAGCCGCGTCCGCGAGAGCGCGGACGCGGCTGAGCAGAGTGCCGTCGGATGCGGGGACGGGGATCAGGCCTCCTGGAGCAGGACCCGGTCGGACTCCGCGTCGGTGTCGTCGGAGAGGCGGGCGTCGTTCTCGGCGGCCTTCTCCTTGGCGGGGAGCACGAAGCGGTAGCCGACGTTGCGCACGGTGCCGATGAGGGTCTCGTGCTCGGGGCCGAGCTTCGCGCGCAGCCGACGCACGTGGACGTCGACGGTGCGGGTGCCGCCGAAGTAGTCGTAGCCCCAGACCTCCTGGAGCAGCTGCTGGCGGGAGAAGACCCGGCCGGGGTGCTGGGCGAGGAACTTCAGCAGCTCGAACTCCTTGAAGGTGAGGTCGAGCGGGCGGCCGCCGATCTTGGCGGTGTAGGTGGCGTCGTCGACGACGACCTCGCCGGAGCGGATGACGTGGGCCTCGGGGTCGGCGGCCTCGCGACGGGCGAGGAGTCGGCCGATGGCCAGCTTGATGCGGGCCTCGAGCTCGGCGGGTCCGCAGGTGTGCAGGACGACGTCGTCCATGCCCCAGTCGTGGCTGACGACGGCCAGGCCGCCCTCGGTGACGATGAGCAGCACGGGCACGTCGGTGCCGGTGGTGCGGATGAGCCGGCACAGGTCGCGTGCGTGGGCGAGGTCCTGGCGTCCGTCGACCAGCAGGAGGTCGGAATCGGGGGCCTCGAGCAGCGCCGAACCCTCAGCAGGCAGGATCTTCACGTGGTGGCCCAGCAGCGCGAGGCCGGGCAGCACCTCCGCGGACGGCTGCAGGGCGCTGGTCAGCAGGAGCAGAGTGCTCATGGGTGGTCTCCTCCCGGTCGGGATGGGGACCGAAACGCAACGCTGGGCTCCGGTCTGGTGCTCTTGTCGGAACACTAGGAAACATCAGGGTCACTTTGGAAGGTTCCAAACGTGTTTGAGACCGAAATCATCACGGTTCGTTACTGGGCCGCAGCCAAGGCGGCGGCCGGCGTCGCCGAGGACGCCGTGCCCGTCGACGGTCCGGTGACCCTGCGCGAGCTGGTGGACGCCGTCCGCCTGCTGCACCCCGATCAGCGGTTCGCCGACGTGGTGGCGGTGTGCTCGACCCTGGTGGGGGAGCAGCCGGTCGGCTCGCGCGACCCGACGCAGGTGCGGGTCGAGCCCGGGCAGACGGTGGAGTTCCTGCCGCCGTTCGCCGGTGGCTGAGCGGGCCGGATCTGAGCGGGCCGGCGGCGGAATGTCGAGCGCGTCGCTACGGTTGGCAGCCTCATGACCGGACTCGTGATCGCCCTCGCCGCCGTCGTCCTCGCCCTGGGGTTCGGCGGCTACCGCGCGGTCACCGACGGACGCTTCCGCGGCACCCACCGGGTGCGCGGCACCGAGCAGGCCGGTGACGACCGGGCGCAGGCCGGGGTCGAGGGTGCGGAGGCCGTCACGGCCTGGTCGCACGTGGCCTCCTCGGTCGGCGACGCCGTGCTGGGCGAGCGCGCCACCCTCGTGCAGTTCTCCTCCGCCTTCTGCGCCCCCTGCCGGGCCGCGCGGCGCACGCTCTCCGACGTCGCGGCCGCGGTGCCGGGCGTGGTGCACCTCGAGATCGACGCCGAGCACCACCTCGAGCTGGTGCGCGCCGTCGACGTCCTGCGCACCCCGACCACGCTCGTGCTCGACGCCGCCGGCCGCGAGGTCACCCGCGCCAGCGGTGCGCCGACGCGCGAGGCGGTGCTGAACGCACTGAGCCTCGCCGTCGGGGACTGACGGCGAGGCTCGAGAGGCGGTGGCCGAAGGGCCGCGCGTCCGATAGTCGGAGCCACTTCTCAGGGAAAACTGTCACTTATCGGCTGAAGTTTTCCCTGAGAAGCGAGGGAGTCACCGGTGCACCGGTGAATTTGTCAGAGCTGCGGACGCCAGGCCCGCACAGCCGCGCTGAACTCCCGGCCGTCGACCATCGAGGCGTCGATGACGAACGGCGGCAGGCTGCGGCGCACGAAGTGCAGCTTCCAGTTCCGATCGCCTGGGGTGCCGTGCTCCTCGAGGCGGGTGTGCTCGGAGGTGAGGTCGAAGCTGCGCTTGGAGTCGCGGTCGGTGACGTAGACCGTGCCGGCGTCGATCCACACCTTGCGGCGCCGCTCGCGCAGCTGGGCCACGCCCATCGCGCTGAGCACGGCCACGGCCAGCAGCGCGATGCCGGGCAGCGTGACCAGCGACCCCTGGAACGCGGTGTAGACGACCAGGCCGAACGACACGACGAGCACGAGCGCGAGCAGCGGCACCCGCAGGTCGCGCGGGGTCTCGAAGACCTGCACGCTCCCGGCCGGGCCGGCCGGGCCGGCCGAGGCGGTCGTCGCGGCCGGGGCCGACACGGCCTGGGTGGACGGCGTCCGCTGCGGCAGGACGGCGCTCACCTGCTCGCGCGGCTCGGCGGCGGCCACCGAGGCGACCGGCGCGATCGCCACGGGCTCGACGACCGGTTCGATCGCGGGCTCGAGAACCGGCTCGGGCTCGATCGCCGCCTCCGGCTCGGCGAAGGCCTCCGGCTCGGCGACCGGCTCGTCCTCGCTCCAGGGCGCGTCGAGAGCATCGGAGCCGCTCGGCTCCACGCTCTCCTCGACGCCCGGTGCGGGCTCCTCGATCCGTTCGTCAGTGGTCTCCTCCGGCGCCCAGGGCGCTGGGTCGTCCTCCCGGTCGGTCGAGCCGGACGACGGCCGCGCGGCCGACGGGCTCGTGGCGCGCGGGGCGCCGGTCGAGATGCGGGGAGCCTCGAGGTAGGCCGAGGTGGAGCCGTAGCCGACCTGCGGCAGCGACTCGCGGCGACGCCAGCGGCCGCCCCGGTCGTTGCGCTCCTCCAGCAGCATGCGCTGGGTGCGCTCGAGGGCGATGGCGAGCTCGGCGGCGCGCTGCTCGGCGTCGGCGCGGGCCCGGGCGGCCTGCTCGGCGAGCTGGGTGGCCTGGAGGATCGAGCGGTCGACGGCCTCGCGCTCGGCGGCGCGGCGGTTGGCGGCGTTCTCGGCGACCATCCGGGCCTCGATGGCCTGGGTGGCGGCGTCAGCGGCCACGCGGGCGCGCTCCTCGGCCTCGGTGCGCAGCTTGTTGGCCTTGAGCGCCTCCTCCACCTGGGCGCGGACGGCGTTCTCGGCGGCCAGGCGGCCCTCGATCGCGGCGTTGGCGCGCTCGATGGCGTCGCGGGCGGCCCGGTCGGCCTCGGCACGGGCGGTGGCGGCCTCGCGGGCCCGGTCGGAGGCGGCCGCGGCGGCCTCCTCGGCGGAGCGGCGGGCGTCGTAGGCCGACTTGAGGCTGGCGGCGAGCTCGCCGGCCATGCGGTGGGCCGAGGTGGTGGCCTCCTGGGCCTCGAGAGCGAGACGGGCCTGCTCCTCGGCGGCGCGCTCGGCGGCCTCGCGGGCCAGCTGCGCCTCCTCGGCGGAGCGCGCGGCCGCGGCGGCGGCGTCCTCGGCGGTGATGCGGGCGTCGTGGGCGCGGG
>NZ_BAAAZH010000031.1:0-59425 GCF_039536805.1 Nocardioides fonticola
GACATCCTTCCAGCGAGGAGCGATCCTCACAGGTCAGGCGTCAACCAAACTCGGGGCAGTCCCGTCGTCCCAGTCGTCGGGGATCTGGATTGGCCCCATCTTGAGTTCTGACATGGCCGGTACCTCCCTCTATGACGCGCCGAACCTGATTGCAGGCGCTGATGTCGGGACAAGCAACAGCATCCCGCCCGGATCGGACACGATCCGTCAACTCCTCGCGGACCGACGGCTTCGGTGCACCTAGACCGCGGACGTCGGCCGGGCCGTCAATAGGCGCCGGAGAGAGCGCACGGGCGGCGCCACGCTCATAGCCTGCGGGAATGGGCCTTCTCGATGGCTATCGGTTTGGCCGTTCGTCGCGTCCCGAGCGCGGCTTCTTCTCCGCTTCGTCGTCGAACGCGGCCCGCATGCGCAGGTCCTTGCGCGGGTCAGCCGGGGCGCAACACCCTGATGACGCCCGGATGCGGCCCGTCAGCCCGCCGTAGGCGAGCAAGGTCAGAACAGAAAGAAAGGCAACCAAGCCGACGACGGCCACGTGCGACACCTCAGGCGAGGGCGTAGCCGGCTTCTTCGACGGCCCCTCGGACAGCGGCCGGGTCGAGGGGAACAGCGCTGGTGACCTCGACCTTGCCGGTGCTGAGCTCGATGGCTACGTCCTCGACGCCGGGGATTCCCTTGAGCTCCTCGGTGACCGAGGCGACGCAGTGACCGCAGGTCATGCCAGTGACGGTGTAGGTGCTGGTGGTCATGGTCGATCGTTTCCTTCGATGTGTTCAGTAAGGCTTGGTCAGCAGGTCGGCTCGGCCTTGCTGTCGGATTTCGAGCAGGGTCAACGCGAAGACGACCAGGGCGAGGGCTGCCCACCGCATGCGCGGGTTCCAGTGGATCTGGAGGTTCAGCCATCGCCTGGCTATCAGGCCAACAGTCAGGCGCAGCGCGGCCGCCGCTGCCGCGAAGGTCGCGAGGATCCCGAGTGGGTTGTAGGTCCAGGCGGCGGCGAGCTTGCCTTGGGCGGTGAGGCGGGCGGCTCGCGTCCCGCCGCAGAGCGGGTCCATGATTCCCACCCGGTGTAGTGGGCCGTGGAGGTCGACTGGTGGAAGGCCGAAGCGCGCCATCATGGCCGCGAGCACAAGACCGGCAATACCGACCCAGGTGACCAGGCGCATCTCGTCGTGTCGGGACCACGCCAGATCCACCCGCGGGGGCGAGGAGGACGCCGTAGCCGCCACTGGTTCGCTCCTTGCTCATCGACACGCCGATTCGTTGCCGATCCCCGAATCTACTATGGTCAATAGTAGAGCAGGGCGTTGTTCCCACCTTGGTGGGTGCCCGGCTTCCCCGTTTTGGGCACCCACCATCCCCTCTTGCCCGGGCAGGGCCATGTTGCAGGGAGGCGGAAGGGACGTGCGTGGGACGGCATCGCCAAGCAGGTCACGACGAGAGCTTGCCGACGCACTACCCAGGCGCGGGCAAGCGCCGAAAAGCCACTGACAAGCCCGCCCGTGGCCGTCATCGGGCCGCCCCATCCGCCGGACTGCTGCAGTCTCTGCCCGCCGCCGGCCCAAAAGTCTTCGGCGCATTGGTTGTGGCTGGGGCAATCGGCGGAGGCGCTGCATTGGCGGCGCCGGATGATGCTCAGCCGCGCGCGGTCGGGGCCGACGTCAGCTCACCGGTCGCTGCGATCACGCCCGGGGCCGGCGCGATAGGGCAGCGGGAGCTGTCGGTGAGCCGGTCGACGAATCGTGAGGCTGCCGCCTCAGGCGATGCGGCCGTCCAGGCACAGCGGGCCCGACAGCGAGCGCTCCGCAAACAGCAGGCCGAAGCGCGCGCGTATGCGCGCCAACTCGACGCACGACGCTGGGTTCTCCCGGTGCGGGACTATCACCTGACGGGAACCTTCGGCGAGGCGAGTTCCTTGTGGAGCTCGACCCATACCGGCCTCGACTTCGCGACGACCTACGGAACAGACATCCACGCCGTTGCCGCAGGCACGATCACCGAGGCCGGTTGGGCCGGCTCCTACGGCTACCGCACCGTCGAGACGCTGACCGACGGGACTGAGATCTGGTACGCGCACCAGTCGAGGATCCTGGCCCAGGTGGGCGATCGCGTGGATCGCGACGAGGTCATCGGCGAGGTTGGGAGCACGGGCAACAGCACTGGCCCGCACGTTCACGTGGAGGTGCGGCCACACGGGGGCGATCCGGTCGACCCGCAGGTCGCGTTTCCGCAACACGACGTCACCCCGTAGCGGCTCCCAGAGATCAAACAACTATCTGGGATAGTTGATTGTGTGACTCGTGATGCAGGTGGTTCTGATGGTGCCCTCCCCCGTGCTGGTCGCCGACCGGTCATCAAGGGTGCGGTTGCGCTAGCCGCGTTCGGGACCGCCGGTGCCGCCGGTGTGCGGCTCACACTGGGTCAGGGCGCTTCCGGTACGGGGCGCGGCGGATTGGCGTTGTCCTCCCATATCCAACCGGGGATGGACACACTTGAGGTCCCGGTGGCGACCGCGGGCGTGCAGTCGGTGGGCCTGTCGCACTGGCGCTCCAACCCTTTGGATGCGAGCACGTTCACGATGATCGGGTTCGTGTGGGCGACGAATAGCTCGCAGGCACCGAGCGTTCGGGTCAGGACCCGGCGTGCGGGAACCTGGAGCAGTTGGTGGCCATTGCCTCCCGCGCATGAGGCAGCAGCAGCGGGCAGTACCACCGCGAGCGACCACACCGGAACCGAGCTTGTGTGGGTCGGCGTCTCGGACGGCGTCCAGTTCGACATCCGCGGAGTACTGGCACCACAGATGAGGCTGGTCCTGCTCTACCCCAAGCCCTTGCCGAGCGACGCGAACGTCCCAAGCGTCGGCCCCGCAGGCGCCTCGATCCCCTCCACCGTCCTCGAGGGGACCACCAACGCGACCGAGCGACTGAGGCCTTCGATCCTCTCCCGCGCCACCTGGGGCGCCGATGAGTCCTGGCGCGACAGCGCACCGCGCTACAACAGCGCCTTCCAGCAGGTACACGTCCACCACACCGCGAGCGTGAACGACTACACGGCCGCCGACGTTCCGGCGATCATTCGCGGCATGTACCGCTATCACACCCGCAACCTCGGCTGGTCGGACCTGGCCTACAACTTCGTCGTCGACCGCTTCGGCCGGGTCTGGGAAGGACGGGCTGGAGGCGTCGCCCGCCGGGTTCGCGGCGCACACACCTTGGGCTTCAACGCCACGTCGGCAGGCGTCGCGGTCATCGGTAACTTCGAGGTCGGCATCCCTGATCCGCGGATTCCGAACGCGGTCGCGGCGATCGCGGCCTGGAAACTCAGCCGATGGTCCGGAGATCCGCTGGCGCAGGCGCGAGTCGTCTCTGAGGGCAGCGACAAGTTCGCAGCCGGCCGATCCGTGGTCTTGCCCGTGATCGACGGGCATCGCGACACCAACGACACCGCGTGCCCGGGCAGCCACCTCTACGCCCTACTCCCCCAGATTCGGCAGCGCACCCGGGCGCTCATGGACGAGGCAGCCAAGACACTGCTCGCGGTGATCGACCCGGCGGGGGTGTCCGGAACCGCTGAGCTCGGCGGGGTCCTCACGGTGACCCCCGGACGCGTTGACGCTACGGACGCAACCTTCACCTACGCATGGATGCGTGATGGTACGGCGATCCCCGGTGCGACCAGCCCGACGTACACGTGTGCTCCAGCCGACTTCGGCAGGACCCTGTCTGTTTCGATCACCGCGTCGGCGCCGGGACGACTTCCCGTCACCCAGGTCGCACCGGTCGGAGGTCGGGTCACTGCCAGGCCGACGATTACCTTGACCACGAGAGTCCGCGGACGTCGCGTCGGAGTGAAGGTGGTGCTCATCGCACCGGCAGGCGTGCAGCGCGTGCCGTCGGGATCAGTGCGCATCCGGATCGCCGGGCGCCACGCGACCAAGTCCCTGGTCGACGGCGTAGCGGGCGTCCGCTCGCCACGGCTTCGCCCTGGCATGAAGTCCGTGGCGGTCGTCTACACCAGCGACAACGGGTACGAGACCGCTTCAGCGAGCACGACGGTCCAGATTCCGAAGTCGTGAGATTGCTGGCTGGTCGGCTTCCAAGGTGACTGTCGCCAGGTCCGACCCTCGCCATTGTCGTGGACCAGCGCGGCGTCCGCCTCAGGTGAGACTTCCTCCCACCAAGAAACTACTATGGTTGATAGTAGATACCCAGAGGAGGTCGGTCTGCCGTGAGCAGCATCAGGCGACGCGCCAAGAAGAGCGCCGTCGACAAGCAGTTGTCCAATTGGACCAAGCGTCGCGTCATCTCGTGGACGCTGTTTGCTTTGGCGGGGATCGTCGCCGTGCAGCACCTGCTCGCGCACGCTGGCTTCCGGCCCATCCCCATCTCGATGGGTGGGCAGGACATCCTGCTCGGCTACCCCATGGCCATCGGCATCGCGGTCGTTGGCGGCATCGCCATGGACCCGAACCCGCGGATCTGAGGTTAGTTGCGTGAGCGTTCTCGCGATACCGAGCCCTGCCCAAGGCGTGTGGCATCTCGGGGTTTTCCCTGTGCGCGCGTACGCACTGTGCATCATCACCGGCATCGTGGTGGCTGCCTGGCTGGCCGAGCGGCGCCTCGTGCGTCGCGGTGGCCCGCCGGGAGCGATCAGTGACATCGCCCTGTGGGCGGTGCCCTTCGGGATTCTCGGTGGCCGGCTCTATCACGTGCTTACCGACCCGGAGCTCTACTTCGGGGCGGGTCGGAATCCGTGGAACGCGTTCGCGGTCTGGAACGGCGGCCTGGGGATCTGGGGGGCGGTGGCACTCGGCGCAGTCGGTGCGTGGATCGGTGCGCACCGAGCCGGGGTCTCCTTCGCGCTCGTCGCTGAGGCTGTTGCTCCGACGCTCCCGATCGGGCAGGCCATCGGCCGGTGGGGAAACTGGTTCAACCAGGAGCTCTTCGGCCGGCCCACGAGCCTGCCCTGGGGACTGCAGATCTCGCCGTCTCACCGTCCGGTCGGATATGAGACGGTGACGACGTTCCAACCCACCTTCCTCTACGAATCGCTGTGGGATCTCGGGGTTGCTGCCCTCGTGTGGTGGGTGGGCACCCGGTTCAGGGTTGGCGGGTTCCGGCTCTTCGCCGTGTACGTCGCCGCGTACACCGTCGGCCGCGGCTGGATCGAATACCTGCGCATCGACAAGGTCAACCACATCTTCGGTCTGCGCCTCAACGACTGGACCAGCCTGCTGATCTTCGCCGCTGCGGTCACGTTCCTCGTGGTGACCAGGCCCAAGACGTCCACGGTGAGGCCTACGCAAGGCGCCGGTGCGATCAGTGACTGACCTCGATCAGTCACCTCCGCTCAGCACTCAGCCCGCTGAGCCGGCCGCTGTTCCTTCAGCGTTGTCGCCGCGGGAGCTCGGCCGCTGGGCGTGGCGTCAGCTCACCTCGATGCGCACCGCCCTGATTCTGTTGATGCTGCTGGGGCTCGCCTCGATCCCTGGCTCTCTCATCCCCCAAACCCGGGTGGACCCCAATGCTGTCGCCAACTGGCAGGCCGCTCACCCGGACCTGACCCGGATCTACACGAAGCTGGAGCTCTTCGGGGTCTACGGATCGGCCTGGTTCTCGGCGATCTACCTGTTGCTGATGGTGTCCCTGATCGGGTGCATCCTGCCACGGATCCGCGTCTACTGGCGTGCATTCGGCGCGCGGCCCCCGAGGGCACCCCGGAATCTGCTGCGACTGCCGGCCTCGATCTCGACCACGACGCAGCTCCCCGCCAAGGCAATTGCTGACCATGCCGCACAGCTGTTGCGGCGGGCCCGCTACCGGGTCGATGTGCTCGAGGAAGCCGACGGCGGATTCGCCGTCACCGCGCAACGCGGATACCTCCGCGAGGCCGGCAACCTGATGTTCCACGTCAGCTTGCTGGCCGTCTTGGTCGCCTTCGCGGCTGGCGACATGTTCGGCTACAAGGGTTCGGTCAACATCGTCACCGGCCAGACGTTCACCAACACGCGTGAGGCGTACGACGACTACGCGCCCGGCAGTCTCTTCAGCGCGAGCAGGCTCGCCGGGTTCAACCTCAAGCTCGACGATTTCAAGGTCGACTACCTGACGTCCGGACCTCAGCTCGGCCAACCGACCTCGTTCCGCGCCGACGTCACCTACGCGACCTCTGGCAGCAGCGCGTCGACGAGAGCTGCACTCGAAGTCAATCATCCGCTCAGCATCGACGGCACCGACATCTTCCTGATCGGCAACGGCTACGCACCGGAGATCACCGTGCGCGACGGCCACGGAAAGGTCGTCTACTCAGGGCCGACCGTCTTCTTGCCGACCAGCTCGACCTATGCCTCCTGGGGCGTGATCAAGGCACCCGACGCCTCACCGACGCAGCTGGGGTTCGAGGGCCAGTTCCTCCCCACCTACGCCACCGCGCCCGGAGTCGGCCCCTACTCGGCGTTCCCCAACGCTCTTGCCCCCACGCTGTCGCTGACGGCCTTCACCGGCGACCTTGGCCTGGGCTCCGGCGTCCCGCAGTCGGTGTACACCCTGACCAAGACCCACCTCACCCAGGTTCGCACCCGCGCGGGCAAGCCGCTCACGCTCACCCTCGCGCTCGGCCAGACACGAACGTTGCCCGGCGGCGTCGGATCCATCCGCTTCGACGGACTGCGCCGCTACGCGCGCCTGCAGATCGCTTCCTCACCAGCGTCTCCACTTGCGCTTGCAGCCGTCGTTCTCGCGCTTCTGGGCCTGATCGGTTCGCTGTACGTGCGACCCCGCCGGATCTGGATCCGAGCACGCACCAATGCCGACCACACCGAGCTCGAGATTGCCGGCCTGGATCAGCGCGACGGCCCCGGCCGAGGTATCGCACTGACCACGGCTCTTAAAGACATCACCTCCGAGCTCACCTCCGACGTCGCAAAGGCATCCGAATGAACGCCGTCCAGTACTCCCACTTCAGCAACACCGCGATCATGTCGGCAGCCATCGTCTACTGCCTCGCGATGACCGCCCACATCACCGAATGGGCCCTTACCCGGGTCCCTGCTGTTGAGCCGGCCCGCGACCGTGAGCTCGTCTCCGCCGCCGGCGCCCACTCCCCCACGGCGATCGCCGCCGAGCCGGTGCCTCAGTCCTACCGGAGGGACCTGGCTGGAAACCTCGGCGTCTCGCTGACCGTGGTCGCGTTCCTGCTCCACGTCGCTGGCGTCGTCTCGCGCGGGTTGGCCGCCGGCCGCGTGCCGTGGGGCAACATGTACGAATTCACGATCACCGGCACGGTCGTGGCCGTCGGCACCTACCTCGTATGGCTGCGATTCCAGCCGGTCAGGTGGCTGGGACTGGCGATGACAGGGTTCACGGTCGTGCTGCTGATGGTGGCCGTCCTTTTGCTCGATGTCCCGGCCGGTCCTCTCGTGCCGGCCTTGCAGTCCTACTGGCTCTACATCCACGTCACCGCGGCGATGATCGCGACCGGCGCTTTCACCGTCGGGGCACTGGTCACCCTGATGTATCTGATCCGAAGCCGTGCAGAGGCAACCGGACGGACCAAGGGCCTCGGGTCACGGCTGCCCGATGCGGACACCATCGACGCCCTCGCCTACCAGATCCACGCCTTCGCGTTCCCGGTGTGGACGTTTGCCGCGCTCATCGCGGGGCCGATCTGGGCGAAGTACGCGTGGGGTCGCTACTGGGGCTGGGACCCGAAGGAGGTGTGGGCGTTCATCACCTGGGTCGCATACGCCGCCTACCTCCACGCCAGGGCGACAGCTGGGTGGCGCGGCCGCAAGGCCGCCTACCTCGCACTGGCAGGCTTCGCGGCGCTCTGGTTCAACTTCATCGGCGTCAACTTCTTCCTCAGCGGCCTGCATTCCTACGCCGGAAAGTAGGAACTGCCGACGCGCCTGGCCGCACTGGATCGTCACGCCATCGATCGAGGACATCGCACCGGACGACTGGGGACGCCAGACCATGACCGGGTTCAACCCAGCAGGCAGATACCTTCCCAAGCCATCGCCAGCGCGGGTCCTGCCGCAAGCAGGAGCGGCACCACGATGGCAGCTCCGATTCCGAGAGTGCCGAAGGCGAGTGATCCGCGGCCCAGGCGTCGGCTGGGAGTCTCCAGGCGCAGCAGCCGAGTCTCGACGTCGAGCGCGCTCGCCGCGAGGGTGGCAGAGGGCGCCGGAAGGCATGCGAGCCGCAGGAGGGCATTGCGCAAGGCCCCGGCGTCGACGTGGTGGCGGGCACTGTCGTCAGCACTGAGCTCGGCGTAGAGGCGCACCTGCGGCATAGCTCGCCTGAAGACGGGGAAGAAGGGCGCAAGGGTCGAGAACAGCATTCGACAAGCTGCGATGGCCAGGTGGTGACGCTGGCGCAGGTGGGCGTGCTCGTGCGCGATGACAGCGTCGAGCTCAGCCTGGTCGAGCGTGGCCAAGAGGCCGCTGGTCACCACGATCCGGTGACGCCGGCCTCCGATGCAGAACGCGTACGGTGCGTCGTGGTCGACGACAAGGGCCCCTGGCAGCACGTCAGAGCGGCCGACGAGGTCGAGTGCGGCGACCCGCGCGGTCCGCTCTCGACGGTCGGCGGTGATCGTCCGCACGGCGCACCAGACGGAGCGCGCGAGCAAGGCAAGGAACAGCGTCAGCCCACCCAGGGCGGTCAGCGTGCCTCCGGGCGAGGCATATCCGTGGCGCAGGTTCTCGGCGCAGAGGTTGAACAATCCGGCCAGATCGGCGCTGACGTGCGGGAAGGAGATCGCCAAGGCGAGCCCTCCTGCCGCCAAGGAGAGCAGAACCGATGTGGCCAGGGCCTGCCACGCCGCGATGGCAAGGCGCGGAGCGCGCCCGGTCCAGCGCGCGTCGCGAAGCCAGCCAGCGGCGAGTGTTCCTGCGGTGAGCGCATAGGTCACCAGCAGGATGGCGCTAATCACCGAGCGCTCGCTTGAGTCGCTTGACCTCGGCCGGCGACATCTGGTCGAGGAACCTCAGCAGGGTGACCGAGGAGTCCCCGCTGCCGCTGAGAAGCTCATGCATCAGTTCAGCCGTGTGGGCCGAGCGGTCCTTGGTCGGCTGATAAGCGAAGGCGCGACCGGTCTTCTTGCGGGTGAGGAATCCCTTGCGGTGCAAGTTGTCCATCACCGTCAGCACGGTCGTATAAGCCAGGGGCGGGTCGCGATCGATCCGCTCGAGGACGTCTCGGACGGTCAAGGGTTCACCGGTGGACCAGAGGTGATCCATCACGACGGCTTCCAGGTCCCCGAACTGGCGCATGCCGGTCGACCTCCTTCTCATCGTTCGCTGGCGCTGGTCCGCGGCGCTCACATCAGAGGATCCCATCCGCCTGCGGTCTGTCGGTAAACGTCGGCCCGGTCCCCGGCCAGGGCCGCGACGAGGAGATCTCCGTCTGAAGTGTAGGAGGCAGCAGAGGTTCCTTCGGGAACCGAGAGCGCGGTCCAGGTCGCTCCCCCGTCGCTGCTCTGCTGAGCTCCGTCCATTCCGATCGCGACCAGATTCGTCCCGCTTGGATCTACCGCGACTGCCATCGACCCCATCGCGCTGCCCAGCGGGCTCCAGGTTCGACCGCCGTCGACGGTCTTGACGGCGCCTTGCTGCATCGAGGGCGCGATCGCGACGTCGGGGTTGGCAGGGTCGATCCAGATTGATCCCATGAAGTCCTGGCCCGCGGCTCCTCGTTTGGTGAAGGTCTTCGCGCCGTCGGTGGACACGATGGTTCCGGCCTCGGGTGATGCCAGATAGACCGTGGCGCCGCGTGCGCCGAGAGCGTGGACGTCTGAGACGGGGAGGTTGGGCACGGCGGAGAACGTCGAGCCGCCGTCGGTCGAGGCGTAGAGCCCGGCGTGGCCTCCGGCGAGCAACGTCGATCCACTTTGCGCCCAGCCCATGACGTCCTTGTTGCCCAGGGAGGCGATCTGTGTCCACCCTCCGGCGCTGAGCCGGTAGCCGGCGCCGCCGTGTCCGCCAACGAACACTCGGTCTCCCAGCTGTTCCACGGCGTGAAGGTCGCCTCCCACGACCGGACCCGTCCCGCTCGCGGACTCCGACCGGCGGTTGGCGTAGGTCCCGATGATGATGACGGCCAGCAGTACGACGAAGGCGGGGATGACGAACCGCCGCGCTCGCGGGGAAAGGCCGAAGAGTCGATTGTCGGCCGAGGTGCTCATTGCGTGGTGGTCCTTCGCTGACCCCGATTCGATGATGGCGGGGTCTACCCATCTACTATCAACTACCGACGATAGTAGATGGGCGGATGGTTGAACGAGACACTCCGGAAGGTGCGCACCGGGATCGTGCTGCTGATCATCGTGTCGGTGGTCGGCGTCGGCTGGTGGCAGGTCCGGCACCTGAAGGCGACCGCTGGCAACGATGGCACCAGCGCGGGAGTCGGGCTGACCTTGTACCAGGGGGATGCTGGCATCGCGCTGCCGAGGATCAGCGGAAAGACGGTGGAGGGGAAGTCGCTCGACCTCGCCGACCTTCGTGGGCACGTGCTGGTCCTCAATGTGTGGGGCTCTTGGTGTGCACCCTGTCGGGCGGAGGCTCCGGACTTGGCGGCGATCTCGGCCGAGACCGCGGCGCGCGGGGTGCGGTTCGCTGGTATCGACGTACGCGACAACCCCGCGGCGGCCCGCGCCTTTGCGAGCAACTTCGGCATCACCTATCCCAGCTTCGATGACCAGAACGGCCTCGTTCTGGCGCAGTTCACTGGCATCATCCCCGTCAGCGCGGTCCCCTCGACCCTCGTGGTCGACCGCAACGGCATCATCCGAGCCCGCGTCGTCGGCCAGGTCGACGACAGCACGTTGCGCGGACTCATCGAGGACGCGGAGAAGGTGTCGTGATCCACGCCCTTTCGGTGGGCACGACGGTGGCCTACGGGCCGCTGCTGGCCGCGCTGCCGATCGCGATGCTGGCCGGCTTGGTCTCGTTCCTCAGCCCATGCTGCTTGCCGCTGGTACCCGGCTACCTCGCCTATGTGAGCGGCGCGGCAGGCGCCGACGCGACCGCACAGGCTGTCCCGACTCGCCGATCCACGGCCGTGGTTGGCACCGGACTCTTCGTCCTCGGGTTCGCCGCCGTCTTCACCAGTTACGGCCTGTTCTTCGGTGCATTGGGCAGCACGCTGGTTCGGCACCAGGACGTGATCCTCCGCATCCTGGGTGCGCTGACGATCGTGCTGGGTTTGAGCTTCTCCGGGCTGGTGGGCACCGTTCCGTGGCTCTCGCGGACGTTCAAACTGACCTACCAGCCGCGGGTCGGCCTCGCGGGCGCCCCACTTCTGGGCGTCATGTTCGGCGTCGGCTGGACACCGTGCATCGGCCCGACGCTGGCTGCCGTCCTCTCGCTGGCCACGACGACCGGGACCGCGAGTCGTGGTGCCGCGCTGTCGTTCGCCTATAGCGTCGGCCTTGGCATTCCATTCTTGCTCGCAGCGCTGGGGATCAGTCGCGCCTTCCGGGTTTTCGCGTTCGCTCGGCGACACGCGCTGGCGGTCATGCGGATCGGGGGCGGGTTCCTGGTCGTGCTTGGGCTCCTGGAGGTCACCGGCGTGTGGGGAGCCTGGCTGGCCAGTCTGCGCACCCTTATCGGCACTTGGCAGCCACCGCTATGACCGGCCGCGTCGTGGTGTGGTTGATCCGGCATCCTCTGAGCGCCGTCCTGCTGGCGTTGGCGCTGTTCGCGGTCCTCGGCTTCGGGCTGTCGAATGCCTTCTCCGGCCATGCTCCGGCGCCGGCACCGACCAGCCCGGTGGTGATTGCAGGCACGGCCAAGTCGACTCTGCCGACACCAACTCAGTTCCCGCCCAAGGATCGCGTCGAGGAGGCTCATCGTGCGTTGCACGCGATGGGCCGCGGCTGCAAGGTGCCGATCTCGACGCGAGACCCCGACTCGGTTCGCGGCCCGGTCGAGAGGATGGAGCGATTCGCCCGCGATTTCCCCAACGGCGGCTTCACCATCGACGGCGAGCCAGGAACCACCCTGTCCCTGCTGGTCGTGCTGCGCTACGAACTGCAGAGTTGCGACCCATCGCTGGTACCGGGTGTGGAGGCCTTGCTGCCTGAGCGGTTCCGGGACCCGAGCTAAGGATCAGGGCCGCAAGCCGGCGAGCACGACCCGGACGAGACCGGATCGGGGACGTGCGGGGTCGTCGGCGGCCGCCAGCGCGTAGAGGCAGTACCTCGCCAGCTCGGCGGGGGGAACATCGCTACGGACGGCTCCGGCCTGGGCAGCGCTGGCGAGCAGTTCGGTGAAAAGATCCAGCACCTGCTGTTCGGCCTGCGCCAGGTGGGCACCCTGATGCAGGAGGGTCGCGAGCTCGCCCCCACGCGGTTCGCCTCCGGCGATCGTGGCGTAGCAGGTCAACACGGCCGTCAATCGCTCGACGGGGTCACCGATGCCGTCCGCGGCCTGGCGTAGTTGCGTGACATGGGAGTGGATCTTGTCGGCGTGCCACTCGACCAGGATCGAGTCGACGTCGGAGAAGTAGCGGTACAGGGTCGCCCTGGAGATCTCGACCCGATCGGCGATCCGCGACATGGACACGCCGGTGGCACCGTGCTCGTGAACCAGGGACCACGTCGCGTTCTTGATGGCGTCACGCACGGCGTGGCGATGGGTGGCGACCGACTCACCCCAAGACTTCGACATGCCACCTACTCTACAGATAGTCAGGTGATGCGACACTCTGTATCGTTGAGTTCGTAGTGTTTCATCGCCCGGGTTCGGATGTCATAGGAGGAGGAACGATGCTTCGGTCGACCGCCAGGATCGACACGGTTCGTGGTGAGCGTTATCGCGACCAGTTGGCCCGTCATGGCGCCGGCATGCTCCGCAAGGCCCGTGAGGAGGGCGGTGCGGGTATGCCGCCGATCCGGGAAACGTCGACCGTCGAGGGGGCGGTGGTCCTGGACCTTGCCTGGGGGCGGTGCACCGTGAGGGCTGAGCCAGACGCCCTCGTCCTGGTCGCGGAAGCGGCAACGGCTGCTGACCTGGAGCGGATCCAGGCAGGGGTCGGTAGCCGCGTCACACGAATCGGACGCCGTGATGGACTGACGGCGACCTGGTCCGCAGTCGAGGGCGACCCGGCGTCCGAAGTCGACTCTCCGCCGGCGCGGCACGGGTCGATCATCGGAGGAACCGCGATCGCGGTGATCCTCGCCATGGTCATCGTGGTTCACCTCGGGTTGGGCGCCGCCCTACTGCGCGCTCACTGGGCCTGGTGGGCACTGCTCGCCCTCGGGATCGTCGTGGTCGCGAAGCTCGTTGTCGTACGACACTTCACTGGCCGCTTCCTTGGGCATCGCATCGGCGGGCATCTGCCCGCTGGTCGGAAGCGCCGGTAGTCCTGCTGGTCAGCGTCGGCGCGCGTGAACCTCCGGATCGGAGGCGAAGAGCCGCGCGCATTCGAGCGAGCAGAACCAGAATTCGTCGTCGTGGTAGCGCAGATGTCCTGCGGCAGCGGCCTGGTCGACCCACATCCGGCAGACGGGGTCGACGCTACCTGCTCGAGCTTGCGGGCCGATCCCGATCTCGAACAGTTCCTGGTGTTCTGAGACGTTGCGCAGTGCCACCAAGCCGATTCTGGTCACTGCGTGGCCGAGCTCGCGGGCCGCGTCTGCAACTTCTCGGGTTACGAGTGTCTGACCGCCGGCGGCCTGGCCGGCAACGCGGGCGGCCAGATTGACCGCCGCGCCGAACATGTCGCCTTCGCGCTGGACGGCGGGGCCGTGGTGGAGTCCGGCCCTGGCCAATGGGAAGCCGTCGAGTTCGGCTGTGGCTGTCAGAAGCCGGTCGACCAGCGTGATGGCCGCACGCGGATGCGTGGAGGCCAACAGCACGGCGTCGCCGATGGGTTTGATCAACCGATCCCCATCGGCAAGGTGGGTACGCGCGAGGGTGGCGAACTGGACGGCTAGGTCGGCGGCCAGTTCGTCGCCGTGCGTCTCGGTCAGCGCCGTGTATCCGGCCAGGTCGACCATCGCGAACGTCCACGCGGTCATCAGCGGTGGCCTTTCGGTGCTGCGAGCGGGAGGGTGAGCACGAACGAGGACCCAGTTCCCGGCCCGCCACTGGTGGCCTCAAGAGTGCCGCCGTGGGCTTCGGCGATGGCCCTGCTGATGGTGAGGCCGATGCCCGAACCCTGCTGCTCGCGGTCACGGGCCGTGTCGCCTCGGTAGAAGCGTTCGAAGACATGAGGCAGTTGCTCGGAGCTGATCCCGTCGCCGCTGTCGGTCACGGTTATCGCAACCTCCGCGCCGTCGGTTTGCCAGGCCAGGGTGACTCTTCCGGCCGCCGGGGTGTGGCGGAGGGCGTTCCCGAGCACGTTGGTCAGCACCTGTGCGATCCGTGCCTCGTCCACCGTGAGGACTGTTGGCGGCCCGGGCGTCACTTCCAGTTCGACTCCCTTGGCTTCGAAGGCGTAGCGGTGGGCGCGGAGCACGGCCTCGATGACGTCGGCCACCGTGGTCGTTGAGGGTTCGACGTTGAGGCGTCCTTCTTCGGCGCGGGAGACGGCGTCGATGTCCTGGGCCAGGCGTGCGAGCCGGGCGACCTGGTCGACCAAGACGGTTCGGGTTGCGTCGTCCCATTCCCGCACGCCGTCCTCGAGTCCTTCGAGGTGGGCGTTGAGCGTGGCGACCGGGGTGCGCAGCTCGTGAGCGAGATCGGACAGAAGGCGGCGGCGCGTGTCCTCGGTGTGGGCGAGCTTGGCGGCCATGGTGTTGAACGCGGTGGCGAGGGTGTCGAGTTCGGGTCCGGCTCCCTCGGCGGCGACACGGGTGCCGTAGGTGCCGCTGGAGACTTCTTTGGCGGCGCGGGTCAAGTCGGTGAGGGGTTTTTGGAATCGGCGGGTGAGGTACCAGCTGACGAGGAGGGCGAGCGCCAATGCTGTGAGGACGGCCAGACCCAATGAGATGGCGCTGGCGGTGCGGTAGGCCTCTTCGACGTGCATGCGTTCGGATGGGTCGGGGGTGTGGTCGGCCTTGAGCATGTGTTCGTGGAACAGCGGCGGTCCGACGAGTGCGGCGATCAGGGCAGCGGTAGCGATGGCAGCCACGAGCACCAAGGTCTGGGCCAGGAGCAGCCGGGTGCCGATGCTCAAGGCCGGACGTCTCATCGTGGAGTTCCGTCGCTGGCCGGCTCAGCGATGAATCGGTATCCGACACCGCGAACCGTGCCGACGAAGCGCGGTGCGGTCGCGTCATCGCTGATCTTGCGCCGCAGATGCGTGATGTGCACATCGACGATGTGCTCGTCTCCGCCCCAGCCCTCTCCCCAGACCGCGTCGACCAGCTGGCGGCGCGTGAAGACCCGACGCGGGGATTCGGCCAGTGTCGCGAGCAGGTCGAACTCCGTGCGGGTCAGAGCTACGTCGCGTTCATCGACCCAGACCTCGCGCGTGCCCTTGCTGAGACGCATCGCCCCGAACTGGGATTCGTCCAGCGGTGACGCCACAGTGGCGAGTTTGCTCGCTCGGGGCCTTCGCAGGGCAGACTGGATGCGGGCGATGAGCTCGCGGGGAGAGAACGGCTTGGTGATGTAGTCGTCGGCTCCTACGCCGAGGCCGATGAGTTTGTCGATCTCGTCGTCGCGGGCGGTGACCATGATGACGTAGCAGTCGGAGAAGGTCCGGATCTCGCGGCACACCTCCACCCCGTCCAAGCCGGGGAGGCCGAGATCGAGCACGACCAGGTCGGGGTCGATCTCACGTGCCGCCGCGACTCCATCGGGTCCGGTGTGGACCTGGATCGCGTCATATCCCGCCTTGGCCAGATAGTCCGCGACGATCTGAGCCAGCGGCTTCTCGTCCTCGACGACCAGCACCGGTGTCGCGTGTTCAGGTGGGCTCATGACAGCAGTCTTCCGTGGGCGCTCTTCGTGGGCGTCGTCTGCGTGCTCGCAGCGGGGTCAGCCAAGCTGCTCGCTGTTGAGCCGCAGCGCGTTGGTGATGACGCTGACCGAGGACAGTGCCATCGCTGCTGCGGCGATGATCGGTGAGAGAAGCAGGCCGGTGAACGGATACAGGACGCCGGCGGCGATCGGGATGCCCGCGACGTTGTAGACGAACGCGAACATCAGGTTCTGCCGGATATTGCGCATCGTCAACGCTGAGAGCCGGCGGGCGCGAGCGATGCCCATCAAGTCACCGTTCAGGAGAGTGACCCCGGCGGACTCCATGGCGACATCGGTGCCCGAGCTCATCGCCAGGCCGACGTCGGCTGCCGCCAGCGCTGGGGCGTCGTTGACACCGTCGCCGGCCATCGCCACAACCTTGCCCTGCGATTGGAGCCTCACGACGACTTCGGCCTTCCGGTCCGGTAGGACGCCGGCCTCGACCTGGTCGATCCCCAGGGTGCGGGCGACGGCCTCGGCGGTGGTGCGGTTGTCGCCGGTCAGCATCACGACCGCGACGCCTTGGTCGCGCAGGTCCTTCACTGCCGCGGGCGTGGTCGGTTTGACGGGGTCGGCGATGGCGATCACGGCCTGGACCTGATCTGCGACCGCGATGAAGATCGCCGTGGCCCCGCTGGAGCGGAGCTCTTCGGCGCTGGCCGCGAGCGGCCCGGCGTCGACGTACTGGCTGGCGAGGAACTCGGCGCTGCCCAGCCGGACCTTGCGACCGTCGACAGTGCCGGAGACGCCGCGCCCAACCGGTGAGTCGAAGTCGGTGACCTCAGGCAGGACCAGGTCGCGGGATTCGGCTGCTTCGACGACGGCTCGCGCCAGCGGGTGCTCGGAGGCACGCTCGACTGCTGCTGCCATGCGCAGGACGTCGTCCTCGGAGGCCCCGGCGGACGGTGCCAGCACGATGCGCGTCACCGCCGGTCGGCCCTCGGTCAACGTGCCGGTCTTGTCGACGACCACCGTGTCGACCTTCTCCATGCGCTCCAACGCCTCGGCATTCTTGATCAGGACACCATGGGCGGCTCCTCGGCCGACGCCGACCTTGATGCTGATCGGTGTCGCCAAGCCCAGCGCACAGGGACAAGCGATAATCAGCACCGCGACGGCGACGATCAGGCCGTGGGCGAACCGCGGGTCAGGGCCGACGAGGAACCAGACCATGAATGCCACCAGTGCGACCCCGATGACGGCGGGCACGAAGATGCCGGCGACCTTGTCCGCCATCCGCTGAATCGGCGCCCGGGAACGTTGCGCTTCGGCGACGAGGGCAACGATGCGCGAGAGCATCGTGTCCTTCCCGACGCGCTGGGCCTCGATGACCAGCGCGCCAGTGGTGTTGATCGTCCCGCCGATCACCGTGTCGCCGGCCTGCTTGGTAACCGGCATCGACTCGCCCGTCACCAGGGACTCGTCCAAGGCAGAGCGGCCCTCGAGGACCGAGCCGTCGGTCGGGACCTTCTCGCCGGGCCGAACCCGCAGCCGATCACCGGGCTGGACCTCGTCGAGCCCGACCTCGGCCTCGGTGCCGTCGTCGGCGATCCGGCGTGCGGTGGTCGGGGTCAGGTCCAGCAAGGCCCGGATCGCACCGGAGGTCTGCTCCCGCGCACGGAGCTCGAGGACTTGACCGAGCAGAACCAGCACCGTGATCACGGCGGCTGCTTCGAAGTAGACGTCCACGGCGCCGCCGGACATGCCGTCGGCCATGTCCTTGCGGAAGGAGGCCGGAAAGGCTCCGGGGGCGAGGGTCGCGACGACGCTGTAGGTCCAGGCTGTCCCGGTGCCCATCGCGATCAGCGTGAACATGTTGAGGTTGCGGGTGCGCAGCGAGGCCCAGCCCCGCACGAAGAACGGCCACCCTGCCCACAGAACGACCGGTGTCGCGAGCACCAGTTGGACCCAGTTCGAGGTCTGCGCACCCATCAGGTCATCGATGAAACTGAAGAGGTGACCACCCATCTCCAACACGAGCACCGGAACACTCAAGGCGAGACCGATCCAGAACCGGCGGGTCATGTCCCGCATCTCGGGGCTTGGGCCGTCGTCAAGTGTCACCGTCACCGGCTCGAGCGCCATCCCGCAGATCGGGCAGGCCCCGGGACCGGGGCGGCGGATCTCTGGATGCATCGGACAGGTCCACTCGGTGGAGGCTCCCGCAGACCCGTCCGAGGGCCCGCCGGTTGCCGGCTCTGCATCGAGAGTCCTCGTGGTCTGTCTCGGAGTCTGTGTCGGATCAGTCGTCCCGTGAGCACCGTCGACCGAGAGCGGCTGCGCCTGGGCGGTCCCCGCATGGTGATGCGCCTGATCGTCGTGCGCGTGCGGCGTCGAGAGTGCCGTAGCGACGTAGTCGGCCGGGTTGGCGACGAACTTGGCCCTGCAGCCGGGTGAGCAGAAGTAGAACGTCTGGCCCTCATGAGTCACGTAGTGGGTCGCGGTGGTCGGATCGACACTCATCCCGCACACAGGGTCTTTGACGACCGCCGCCGCTCCTGGGTGTTCCTCACCGGCATGCGCATGGCTGCTCATGGAGCCCATCCTGTCCGCCCGCACAGCCGGGGAGAAGTCGACCGCAACCCCTACGGACGGTCTTAGCGAAACCTTCATCGTTTCCGCGGTGGAACCTCAATCTCATCCCGCCACGCTGGGGTTCGTGATGATGGGTTCGAGTGCCATGTGGCTGTGGATGATCCTCGGCTTGGCCGCGCTGTGGGTTCTGGTGGCGTGCGCCATTCGGTGCACGATCGGCCCCCACCGTTCCAAGACCGACCCGGATCCGATCAAGGTCCTCGATGCACGGCTGGCTCGCGGCGAGATCACCTCCGAGGAGTACCGCCGCGTCCGCGATCATCTCGCGACCGGACACTGACCGAGATCATTGACCACACAGTTGAAACGAGCTCTCGCCACCATGGATTTGTCTCGACGCACGCTGCTGCTCGGCGGTCTTACGGCCGCCGGCGCGGGGGTTCTGTCTGCCTGTTCAGGCAAGCCCGCAGCCACCGCCGGTCTGGTGCTGCCCTCCCAGTCCGCTCTGACGCCGAAGGCGGGCCAGAACGTGGTCACCAAGACGCTGATCGCACGGCCCACGACTCTCGATCTCGGTGGACCCACGGTCAATACCTGGGCCTACGGCGACACTCTCCCCGGGCCGGTGGTGCGGGCCACCGCCGGCGACCTGCTGCGCATCACCCTTGACAACCAGCTGCCCGCCGACAGCACCATCCACTGGCACGGCATCGCTTTGCGTAACGCAGCCGACGGAGTCCCCGGCCTCACCCAGAACCCCGTGTCAGCTGGAAGCAACTTCGTCTACGAATTCGTGGCGTCCGATCCCGGAACGTACTTCTACCACCCGCATGTAGGAGTCCAGCTCGACCGCGGTCTCTACGCCCCCCTCATCATCGATGACCCGAACGATCCGGGCGACTACGACGCCGAGTGGATCGTCGTTCTCGACGACTGGCTCGACGGCACCGGCACCACCCCCGACGATGTGCTGACCAAACTCACCGGCTCCGCGTCGTCCTTACCCTCGTCCTCGGCGTCCGACGGCATGAGTGACATGGGCGGAATGGACATGGGAGGCGACTCGTCCTCCGGCGGGATGGACATGTCAGGTATGGGCGGAATGAGCATGGGTACGAGTAACACGCCCTTCGGCGACGCCGGCGATGTCACCTACCCCTACTTCCTGGTCAACGGTCGCGTGAACACCGCACCCGACGTCTTCACAGGCAAACCCGGACAGCGAATCCGGGTTCGGGTCATCAACGCAGCAGCCGACACCATCTTCTCTGTAGCAGTCGGGGAACACCGCCTCACCCTCACCCACACCGACGGGTACGCCGTCCAACCCCAGGCGGCCTCAGCGTTCTACATCGGAATGGGCGAGCGATACGACCTCACGCTCACCCTGAAAGACGGCGTGTTCCCGCTCGTAGCCAAACCAGTCGGCAAGGACGGCGTCGCGCTCGGGCTGATCCGCACCGCCGCGGGTACACCGCCGACGGCCGATCAGGCCGCGGGGATTGCTGAGCTCAGCGGCCAGGTTCTGGTCGGCTCCGACCTGCTGCCCGCCGAGTCCTCCCGGCTACCGGTCAAGGACATCGGCCAGAGCGTCACCCTAAGCCTGAGCGGCCAGATGAGCCCCTACGCATGGGCGATCAACGGGGCGCCGTACGGCAAGAACAAGTCGGTCACGATCGAGTCCGGAAAGCGGGTCTCGGTCCAGCTCAACAACATGACGATGATGACCCACCCGATGCATCTGCACGGCCACACGTTCGCGCTGCCCAGCGGGCTTCGCAAGGACACGGTGCTGCTCAAACCGATGCAGAACATGGCCGTCCAACTCGAAGCCGACAACCCGGGCAACTGGATGGCTCACTGCCACAACATCTACCACGCCGAGGCCGGAATGATGGCCGCCCTCGTCTACGACAACGCCAGCTGAGACTTCGCGTGGCCGCCACCGCCGTCGGCCCCCTGAAGCCCGCCTCCGCACGATCCAAGGAGAACCACCTTGCGCAAGAAGACCATCGCTCTGGCCGCCCTCGCGGTCGCCGGAACCCTCACCCTCGCCGCCTGCGGCGGCAACGACTCCATGGGCAATATGCCCGGGATGGGATCCTCGTCGACCTCGTCGTCGCCCACCTCGAGCAGCGACGCAATGTCGGACTTCAACGACGCCGACGTCACCTTCGCGACCGAGATGATCCCGCACCACCGCCAGGCGGTCGCGATGGCCAAGCTCGCCGACACCCGTGCCGAGAGCCAGCAGGTCAAAGACCTCGCCATGCAGATCATGAACGCCCAGGACCCGGAGATCCAGACGATGTCGGGGTGGCTGACTGCCTGGGGCAAGCCCGTCCCCTCCGACGACACCTCGATGGGCGGCATGGACATGGGCGGCGACAGCTCGATGGCCGGGATGATGAGCGGCGCCGACATGGACAAGCTCAAGAAGGCCTCCGGCGCTGACTTCGACCAGATGTTCCTGACCATGATGATCGCCCACCACCAGGGCGCGATCGAGATGGCCAAGACCGAAGAGACCAACGGCATGAATGCCGACGCCATCGCGCTGGCCCAGCAGATTCAGACCGCGCAGGCCAGTGAGATCACCACCATGAACGGTCTGCTCAAGTAGCACCCATCCCGGCCCCGGCGACCCTGTTGCCGGGGCCTTCGGCCTTGAGGAGTTGTTGATCATGCCCGTCATGTCCGCCATCGAAGGTGCCTTCTGCCGCAGCGGCCCATGGCGCTCCTTCGCGCGCCGTAGCGTGCTGCCCTGGGCGCTGGACGGCCACCGGCTCGCTGGCGACGTCCTCGAGATCGGCGGCGGCAGCGGAGCCATGGCCGCCGGGGTGGCCCGCGACTACCCCGACGTGCGCCTCACGGTCACCGACGTCGACGAGGCAATGGTCGCCTCGGCGCGAGAACGCCTGGCACGGTTCACGAATGTCGAGGTCACGGTCGCTGACGTCACTGGCCTCCCATTCGAGACCGCCCGCTTTGACGCCGTCACCTCTTACCTGATGCTGCACCACGTCATCGATTGGATCGACGCCCTGGCGGAGATCGCCCGAGTGTTGAAGCCGGGTGGCGTGCTGATCGGCTACGACCTGACGGACACGCGCCTGGCTCGGGGGATCCACCGCGCCGACGGCTCGCCCCATCGGATCATCGCCCCCGACGAACTCGCCGACGGACTCGCCGTCACCGGATTGACGCAGATCACGATCCAGCCGTCGTGGCGATCCCACCTCATGCGCTTCCAGGCCCATCGGCCCAGCACGGACTGATGCAGCCCATCCCTCTCGAACTCCACTGCGACACCTGCCGGGTCTGCCTCCACGCCGACACCGAAGTCGAGCTCGTCGAACTCGCCACCCGGCACGCCCTCAGCATCCACGGACATGCTCCGACACGCGATCACGTGCTGATCCAGATCCGGCACCAAAACTCGTGACCGGCAAGCACCGCGCGGCGCGAGGCGGACGTCGCCGGCAAGCCAAGCGAACCCCGGTCCGATTCGCAGCCGCCGTCACCTCAGTCGTGGTCACCGCGGTTGCCGTGGCAGCGCGGCTGACCATCGGAGAACCTGACCCACTCGCCGGCATCCCGGAAAGCAACCGTCCGGAAGTGGCGCTCGAGTCGCCCCCGAGCACCACGGCCACCGCCGGGGCACCGGCGACCTCTCGGAGCGAGTCAGACGCCACCACGGTGCCGAACACGCCGGAAGCAGAGGCGTCCCCCACAACGCCGCAGCAAACTCCCGTGCCGGAGACCGGGTCGGGCCGGTTCGCCTCAGCCGTAGGCACTTCGCCTGTCGTCGGGCACGGTGAGCTCGTGACCTACAGCGTCGAGGTCGAAGGAGGCCTCCCGGTCAAGCCGGCCGCGTTCGCACGCATTGTCGACGGCGTTCTGAGCGACCCGCGGGGATGGACCGCCCTGTCCGACCACTCCGTCAAACGGGTCTCGTCCAATGCCGACTACCGGATCAGGTTGGCCTCGCCAGACACGACCGACACGCTCTGCTCACCGCTCGACACCGGCGGCAGGCTGTCGTGCCGCAACGGCGACAACGTCGTCCTGAACGCTTGGCGCTGGGCGAACGGAGCCCGGTCCTACCGCGGCGACCTGGGCGACTATCGGAGCTACATGATCAACCACGAGTTCGGTCACGCCCTGGGCTACGGACACCGGATGTGCCCGCGGGCCGGCGCGCGAGCACCGGTCATGGTGCAGCAGACCAAAGGTCTCGGAGGCTGCGTCGCAAACCCGTGGCCCGCGGTAACCCAAGGCTGATTACTATGCACCCTAGTAGAAAGGGGGGACTCGACTTGGTTCTCGTACGACGCCTATCGGTCGGCCTCGTAGCGGCAGTCGTCACCGCGCTCGCGATCGGGATCCCGACCGGGATCATTCAGACGTCCTTCTACCATCGCATGACCCCGGTGTTGTGGTGGAACTACCCGGTCTGGGCACTCTCGGCCATTCTCACCGGCGCGCTCGTGGCCACCTACGTCCGCGACCCTGCGATTGAGGTGCCCCCGACACAGGGCGGCAAGACCTTCGCCGGCAGCATGCTCTCGCTCTTCGCCGTCGGGTGTCCGATCTGCAACAAGCTCGTCGTCATGGCGATCGGTGTCAGCGGCGCACTCAACTGGTTCGCCCCGATCCAGCCGGTCCTCGCGATCGCGTCCCTCGGACTACTTGCCTACGCGTTGTGGGCGCGACGACGTACCGCCGCCGCCTGCCGGGTTCGCCTCGGCGCACCTGCCTAGGGCTCGAGGACTTCCGCGACGGCGTCTTCGCCGCGTTCGTGGGGTCCAGCGAGGATTCCCATCCGCGCCTCCAGCAGCGGCGCGGAAGAGGCGCGGAGGGCGTAGGAAGTGCTCGAGTCGGTCTATCCGACGACGCGCAGGTCTGGGCGCAGGCGACCGCAGGGCATCGTCTCAGGGAGGCTCTCCGATGCCTCGGCGACGGCGTCGGCGATGATCCTGGGGAGATCGGCGGGCGCGTAGCCGAGTGCAGTGCGGGGCGTCACGTCCATCAGTTCAGCGACGGCATCGACCCGGTTGCGGAGGATCTGGTCGACGACGTCGGCGTCGAGTTCGATGTCTCTGGCGCGCAGCGCGACTTCGACGGCTCGCGCGAACTCGCCGAACCGCTGAGTGCGTCGGGTGAGTGCCACGCCGACCACCATAGAGAACCCGGGCGCTCCTCACAGCCGAACGCGATGGACCCGTAGGCACGGCCAGACGCTGCCGTGGGGCGCTTCGGCGTTGCAAGGACACGACCGTCAGCTCGTCGGAGGGGCTCCTTGTCAAGGCAGTGCGCCCGGTAGGCAGACAAGTGGCCGACGGCAAGGACGAGACGCCCGTCGGCCTCCGCGTCAGCGAGCGCGAGGAGCCGGGCGGGATTCGGCCACCGCGACTGAAGTGCACGCAGCAACTACTCCTCATCCATAACCCCTTCAGTGCCAACGACGAATGGTCCGTGCGGACGACCCTCGGCCAACCGCCCTGCGGCAGCAAGCCCGTACGAGCTGCTTGGAAGGAACTCGGTACATCGACGTCCGATCCGGATCTACATCGGTTGCCTTTCCCTCTAGGAGCCCAAGATCCGAAGGAGACCGATCAATGAACCAGCCCACGAACACGACGCCTGCTGACGGGAGCCCGCAGCATCCGCTGAACAAGCTGCGCGGGCAGCTCACTCAGGCTTTCGACACTGCGGGGCGGCTACGCGCGATCCTCGCAACCGGGCAGTGCTCCGCCCGGTCGATGGGTATGCCGCGGTGAACAAGCGCGGGATGCTCGCGGCCGCCCAAGCGGTCTTCGACGCCGAGCGGGCGTTGCGCGGTGCAGCTGAAACCGTCGATGAGCTGTGCGACGTCGCGGCTTCCTCCATCCGCCTTCTCGACGATGCCGCGACCGACACCTTCTACGCCCATCAGGAGGAGCGGCGCAACCTGTACGTGCGGTCGGCGGGCGAACACCTAGAGCGGGTGCGGAATCGGTCCGGCGTGATGAACGACCTCGGCGCAGACCTCACCCATCAACTGGCCGCGGCGAGCAACGCACTCGAACTCGCTGGCTACGAGCTCGGCAGCATCGACGCGAACGACTGCGACGGCGGGATCCGGGCACTGAGGACCCAGATCGATGTCCTCGTCGAGGTGGTGTCGCTGGCCCGGCCCGTGGCCGCCCAGATCACCCGCCACGCGCAGCATGCGGCCGAGTCCGCCGCCGCCAGCGATGCGCTGATGCTGCTCGACTCCCGCGTCCATGACACCGGCAAAGAGATGAGCCGCGCCGACGAGGGCGTGTCGGTGGTGCGTTCAGTCATCGAGCACGCCCAGAGCCGCGCCCACACCTCCGCCGCGCTCGCGGGCTCCTTGACCTACGCGGCATGCCACCCGACGCCCCCCGGACGCCGCGACCCGGAAGCGGGGCAGTCCGGCATCGCCATCTAGCAATCGAAGGGAAGGCACCTACCGATGAATCGCACCTTGAAGCTCAGCTCACACGATGAGCTGCTCTCCTACGTCCCCCATGCGCTCGGGTTCCGCAGGCCCCAGGGAATGGTCTGCTTGCCGATGGGCGGCGGGCCGATCTCTCGGACCGACCTACCGTCGACGCCGAAGGAGAAGGAAGAGTTTCTCTCGATGCTCACCGACGTGTATCTGCACCGCCACCCCACCGGCCGGATGGTCTTGGTCGCGTACGGCGAGGACGGGCTGGCCTGTCTCGAAGCTCTCGCGGATCTGAGCGGGCGGCTGGTCGAGGCCCCCAACGGGCCGGACGTCGGGCCGATGCTGTGGGTCAATGGGGATGAGTGGTTCGACGTCCTCGAGCGCACGACCGGGACCATCGACCTCGGCGTACGCGCCCGCTTCGACGCCGAGTTCGCGCTGCAGGGCCGCGTCTTGCCCGTCGAGCGGCGCGACGACCTCGCCACGGCGCTCCAGGGCGACCCCACCGGCGTGGCCGTGCACCTGCCCGCTGCTGAGGAGCGGGCCATGTCGATGGACACTTCGACACGGATCGCGGAGGCTGCCTGGGTGGGCTCGATGTTGGACGGGTTCCTGCAGCACCGGACCTACCTGGCCGACGCAGATGCGGCGCGGGTGCTCGCGATCCTTCATGACAGCGGGGCACGCGACGCGTCGATGACGAAGTTGGCGCGCGAGAACGCACGGGTCGTTTCGGAGTTCTGGCAGGACCTGGTGCGCCGGGCCCCGGCCGAGGTTCGTGACGCTCCGGCGACGATGCTCGCGTTGAGCTCGTTCGTGGCCGGCGACGGGGCGAAGGCGTGGACCGCGCTGGACCAGCTCTCCGAACACAACCAGCTCGCCGACCTGGTCGCACTGGCACTGGAGCAGGCCGTCGACCCGAAGACCTGGGACACGTTCCGCTCTCCGGCTTCCGGGAGCGCTGCCATGCAGCGGGCCGCGCTGCGCACCACGATCACCCCGGACCGCCAGCGGCCGGAGAAGAACGGTCCCGGAGCCCCGGGCGTCAGCGGTCCCGACTCCCCTGCCCCGGGCCGCTGAGATGAACGGAGAACACGCCATGCAGAACACCCGATCCCGCGTCGAGGCGACGATGGCACGAATGCTCGCCACCAGTCCCCCGCCGGTGGCACATGCGTCCGCCGCCTCGGCGCGGGTCGACCTCGTCTACCTCACTGAGGACGACCAGCGGCGTCTCGACGAGACCATCCGGGAGCCGTAGCCGGACGACAACCCTCTCTGGCCCTGTGGATACCCGCGGTTATCCACAGGGCCAGCGTGCGTCGGTTGCGCTGTCGGGAGGTGCACCTGTGGGTGTGCGCGAGCCCGGAGTCCGGCATGCGCTTGATGACGTACTTCTCGGGCCCGATCTTGGCGACGTACATCGCGACGCCGTCGGGGCGGCATAGGCACAGCGGCCGGATGCGGTCGCTGTGCGCGGCGGCAAGGAGCTGCTGGACGTCGGCGCTGTTGGTATGGGTGATGCGGCGGCCGTAGAGCTCGAAGGCCTGGCGGTCGCCGCCGTGATCGTGGGGGTCGCCGCGGCGGGTTGCTGGGGCGCTGGCTGGGGTCGTGGTCATGGCGGGATAGGCAACGCGAGGGGGTGCGGATCGGACGTTCGTCGGCCTTCCTCGCGATCGCTTTCCACATTTCCTCCCGGCCAATGTCCGATCCGTGAGCCTGGTGGGTGCCTTTCCCGACTGAGGGCGGTGGTGAACCGTTGGCGCGGGTTGCGACCGAGGTCCCTCACCGATCAGGTTGGGAGGTGCCGGACTGTGGCGCGACGTCGAGCGAGCACGGATGACTCGGAGCAGTTGTCGCTCTGGGATCTGAGCGTCGAGCCGCAGGAGGAGGCGGGTGAGCCACTCACCACGTCAGGTGAGCTCACCAGTTCTGGCGGCGCGGCCCGTACGGAGATCGCCGGGACTGTCGGTGCCGGGGCGCACACTGGAGTTGAGGCGGAAGGAGCAGGCGATGAGCCAGACGAGCAGCGAGGTCGAGCCGAGGATGAAGTACGCCTCGATGGCGGCGCGGTACTGGGCGACGTACCTGCCGAGCCGGTTGGAGACGATCCCGGTCGACCAGCGTCAGGAGTTCTTCACCGACTTGGGCCGGCAGGTGGTCGAGATGGTGGACTATCTGGCCAAGGACAACCTGCGGGCCTCGACCCGCCCGCACGACCCGGCGGAGCTGACCGCTCGCAAGGAGCGGATGGCGCAGCTGCGGGCCGAGCAGGAGGCTCTGGAGGAGCTGGTGTACCTGCCGAAGGAGACCGGGACCCGGTCTCGGGAGATGCCGACGACGCTGACCTTCGAGTAGCACCCCCCTCCCCCTCGCCCGCCTCCGCGGCCTTCGAGCGGATCTCGTTCACGCCGACCGGTCAGGGGGATCTGGCGCCGGCCGGGGTGGAGGCGAAGGTTCAGGCCAACCTGGCGGCTTTGCGGCTGTTGCGCCGCATCGAGGCCGAAGCCCGTCCCGCGAGCGCCGAGGAGCAGCAGGTCCTGGCCCGGTTCGCCGGGTGGGGTGCGTTGCCGAAGGTGTTCGTCACCGGCGACGACACTTACGCGGACGTGCGCGAGGAACTGTCCAGTCTGTTGTCGCCGGCCGAGTACGACGAGGCGATGCAGAACGCGTTGAACTCGCACTTCACCGACGCCGGCCTGGTCGAGCCAATGTGGGCCGCACTTGGGCACCTGGGATTCGAGTCTGGTCTGGTGCTGGAGGCGGGCTGCGGCATCGGGAACTTCATCGGGTTCGCCCCGGTGGGCGCGCGGATGGTCGGGGTTGAGCGCAACGAGGTCTCCGGTGCGATCGCGCGGCTGCTCTACCCGGCCGCTGAGGTGCGGGTGGAGTCCTTCGGCGATACCCCCATCCGGCCGAACACGTTTGACGCGGTGATCGGGAACGTGCCGTTCGGGAACTACCCAGTGCGGGATCGGGTGCACAACCCGGGTAACCAGCTGCTGATCCACGACCACTTCATCTCCAAGGCCCTAGCCGGGTTGAAGCCCGGCGGCGTGATGGCGGTGATCACCTCGGCCGGCACGTTGGACAAGCAGAACTCCACCGTGCGGCGCAGCTGGTACGAGCGCGCAGACCTGCTCGGCGCCGTACGACTCCCGAACGCGGCCCACCGCGCTGCGGCGGGCACCGAGGTCGTCACCGACGTCCTGGTGCTGCGCCGCCGCGAACCCGGACAGGCGCCGGGCGATGACGCGTGGCTGACCTCGATCCCGACCCCGCTCGACGACGGCACCGAGCGACACGTCAGCGGCTACTTCACCACCCACCGGGAGAACATTCTCGGCAGCACCTCGACCGGTCAGGCCACCATGGGCCGCGAGGTCCTGGCGGTGAAGAACCTGGTCACGGCCGCCCCCTTGGGCACCCAGCTGCAGTATCGGCTCGAGGCGATCGCCCGTGCCGCGGTCACCGAGGGACGGGGCCACTCCCCTATTCCTGCCCCGACCCAGAGCGGCCAGCCCGCTCCCGAGGTCACGCAGTCCAGCACACGTGCGGCTCGCCCGACCTCGCCGGCCCCCTCCCTGCCGAAGCTGGAACCGGTCAGGTCGGCGCGAACCATGGCTCGGTCGAAGAAGGTCGGGCAGATCACCCACACCGGCACCGAACGAGTCGCCGGGAAACGAGCTGGGGCGGCCGGTTCGCTGGCGCACGCGTTCACGGTCGTCGACTACGACGGCACCGAGATCGAGTACGTGCCGGACGGGGCGGTCACGGCGGGCCGGCGTACCAAGGACGGCCACCATCCCTCCCAGGCAGATGAGTTGGTGAGTCTGCTGCGGATGCGGGACCTGGCCGCCGACCTGCGCGAGGCCGAACGAGCCAGCGCTGAGGACACGGCCGAGATCGCCGAGATCCGGGCCGAGCTGAACCGCTGCTACGAGGTCTACGTCGCCGACTACGGCCCGATCAGCCGGATGAAGCCCTCCCAGAAGCAGGTCACGGTCAAGGACCCGGAGGACCCGAACCAGACCGAGGGACTGGTCGAGGGCGATGACGGCGAGTGGTACCAAGTCACCTATTCGAAGCCCGGGATGGGTGGCATCCGTAAGGATCCGACCTGGTGGTCGCTGACCGGGTTGGAGTCGGCGTACGACGAGTTCACCAACACCGCCACGAAGGCGGACTTCTTCACCCGCCGGATGGTCGGCTACCGCGAGCTCCCGACCCGGGCGGAGTCGCCGGCCGATGCGGTCGCGATCAGCCGCGAGCACGACGGCCGCGTCGACATGGACCGCATCGCCGAGCTGCTCGGCGTCGGTCTCGAGGAGGCCACGTCGCTGACCCGGGGCCTGGTGTTCACCGACCACCGCACCGGCGAGCTGGTGCCCTCGCACCTGTATCTGTCGGGCAACGTGCGCCGCAAGGCCGTCGAGCTGGAGGAGCTCGCGAAGGGCGACCCGAGCACGTGGGGTGAGGCTGCGGCGGCGATGCGGGCCGCGGTGCCGCCTGACAAGGACGTCACCAAGATCAGCGCCAAGCTCGGCATGGTCTGGATCCCCGCGACCGATGTGGAGACGTTCGTCCGCGACATCACCGGCAACGACCGCGCCACGGTCACCTTCAGCGAGGAGGACGGCTGGAAGTGCTCCCCTGCCAATGGCGGCTCGCGCCGCAACCCCGCGCTGGAAGGTGGCGGCTGCATGGGTGCGCCTCCGGGGCACGACTGGCGCAAGCCGTTGAAGGCGAAGTGGGGCACCTCGCGGCGCACCACCTACCAGCTCGTGGAGACGGCGTTGAAGGGCCAGCGCCCGCAGGTCACCGACAAGGATTCGGAGGGTGTGGAGCGGATCAACCGCGCCGAGACCGAGGCCGCTGGCGAGCAGATGGAGATCATCGAGAAGGAGTTCGCCCGCTGGCTGTGGCGGGACCCGGACCGCAAGGCCCTTCTTCACGCGGCGTACAACGACAAGTACCGCTCCTACACCGACGTCAACTACGTCGACTCCCCCTACTCGGCCTACCCGGGCATGTCGGACGCGATCGTGCTGGATCCGCACCAGAACGACGCGGTCGCGATGGCCAAGGACTGCGAAGCAGTGCTGCTGCACCACGAAGTTGGCACCGGGAAGACGTTCACACTCGCGGCGGCGATCATGGAGAAGCGGCGGCTGGGGCAGATCCACAAGCCGGTCGTGGTCGTCCCGAACCATCTGCTGGAGCAGTGGGTGCGGGAGTTCACGATCCTCTACCCCGACGCGCAGTTGCTGGCCACTGACACCAAGGGCATCTCCGGTACCGACGCGCGGCGCCGGTTCGTCGCCCAGGCTGCCTCACACGACTGGGACGCGGTAGTGATGACCACCTCGTCGTTCCGGCTGCTGCCGCTGTCGGAGGAGACGATCGAGGACAACATCCAGCAGCGCCTCGACAAGCTGCGTGATGAGCGCGGCGAGGCCCTGGAGGTGGGCGACACCAAGGCCGTGAAGCGGATCGGTGAGCGGATCGAGCGCGAGGAGGCCTCCCTGCGCGAACTGCAGGACCGCATCGGCGGGGACGTCGGGCCGTTGGACTTCGAGACCGCCGGGTTCGACTACGTCGTGGTCGACGAGGCCCACGAGTACAAGAACGACGAGGTCGAATCCTCGGTGCGAGCGCTGGCGAAGGGCAAGCCGAACCTGGGTGCAGTGGATCTGCGGGCGAAGCTGGACTGGCTGCGCGATCGGAACGCCGAGTTGGGGAAGCGGTCGGTGGCGCTGTTCGCGACAGGGACCCCGATCTCGAACTCGACGCGCGAGTTCTACGTGATGATCCGGTTCCTGCGCCCCGACCTGCTCGCCGAAGCCGGCGTGGGCGAGTTCGACGACTTCCGCAAGGCGTTCTTGCAGATGGAGGAGTCCATCGAACCGACCGTCACCGGGCGCCTGCAGGTGAAGATGCGTGAAGGCGACGGCCTGGTCAACGCCGGTGAGCTCAAGCGGATCTGGGTGCAGTTCGCCGACGAGGTGACCGCCGAGGACGTCGGCCTGGAGCGCCCCGTGCTGCGCGGTGGGCAGGCCGAGAAGATCCTCCAGGGTGTCTCCGAGCACCAGCAGGCCTTCATCCGGCACCTCAACGTGCGCCGGGAGGCGATCAAGCCGAAGTTCAAGCCGGAGCCGGGCGAGGACACGGTGGTCGCCATCGGCACCGACGGCCTGACCTCCGCGGTCGACCTGCGCCTGATCTCGAAGCTCAAGCTGTGGGAGGCCGGCATCGACCCCGAGGACCTGACGGATGCCGACTCGAAGGTGCCGCTGGTGGCCGAGCAGGTCCTCGAGGAGTGGCGCCGCACCCGAGACATGGAGTTCAAGGTCCGCCGCGGCTCAGATGAGCCGGCGCCGATCCGGGGCGGGTTCCAGCTGGTGTTCTGCGACAAGGGCGTCCCGACCAGTGCTCAGAACGGTGAGGGGAAGCACTCCTTCTATGAGGCGTTGAAGTTCGCGCTGGTCGACGGCGGCCTGAAGCCCGATGAGGTTGCGTTCATCCACGACGCAGAGGGGGACGCGACGAAGCTGGGGAAGCTGACCGAGCGGTGCCGTACCGGAGAGATCAAGGTGCTGATCGGGTCGACCGGGAAGATGGGCACCGGCCTGAATGTGCAGAACCGGCTCTCGGCGTTGCATCACGTCGACGGCGCTTACCGGCCCGACCAGATCGAGCAGCGCAACGGCCGCGCCATTCGACGCGGCAACCAGTTCGACGAGGTCCGGGTCCTCTACTACCCGTTGGAGGGCTCCACGGAGGGCTTCCAGTGGGCGCATGTGGCCCGCAAGGACAACTTCCTGCGCGTGTTCGCTCTGGCCGATCTGGACGCCACGATCATCGGCCAGTCGGAGTCGGCGACCCAGTCCGAGGCCGCGATGTTGAAGGCGTTGGCGGCCAACAACCCGCTGCTGATGGACAAGACCCAACTGGATCTGGACTTGCGGCGGATGCAGAACCAGGCTGACACCTTCGACGCGTCGAAGGAGTACCACGCCAACGTCGTCGCGCAGGGCAACCGGATGATCGGCACCCTCACGACCAGCATCGAGGCGCTGCAGGCTGCGGCCGGTCACGTGCGCGACACCTCCGGGGAGGCGTTCCGGATGCAGGTGACCAACAAGTACGGGCGGTTGGAGGATCAGGCGATCCTGGAGCGCAAGCACACCGCCCTCCGGCTTACCGAAAGCCCGACGCTGGCCAGCGGTCTGGAGTACGCGCCGCTCGGCGAGGGTCGCCCGTTCCTAATCGGCCTGCTCGGCGGCGTATCGCTCTACGCGTGGACCTACCGTCCCGGGATCGGGAAGCCGGGCTACCGGGTCGGGGTCGACGACCCGTCCAACACCCGCGGGTGGGCACCCGACCTGCTCGACCTCGCGCCGGTCGAACTGACACCGGGGAAGATCGACACCGGCGCGATCACCCGCCTGGAGAACCTGGTCCGCTCCATCGGTGAACGACCGGCCGTGCTGTCGGCGCGGGTGGAGCGGCTGCGCAAGGAGGTCGAGGTCTCCGCGGGCGAGCAGGGCACCACCTTCGAGGCCGCCGGAGAGCTCGACGCCCTCAAGGACCGCAGCAAGGCGTTGACCGAGCTGATGCGACTGGTCGCCGCCGACCGCCCGACCACCCCAGCCGCCGCCGACGCCGACGCGTCATCAGCCACCGAGACCACGGACTCTGCGGGCAGTGCTGGAGACGAGGCTGCCCGCAAGCACGCGGCCCTGGTGGCAGAGGCCGAGGCGACCTACAACGCGACGACCGAGAAGTGGCGGGCTCTGCGCGATGCCCGGCTGGATACGCCGGGGAAGGTGAAGCCGGCCGAGATGGGCGCGGTGCGCACCTCCCGGCGCCGGGTCAAGCAGCAGATGGCCGAGCGTGCCCGGGAGGCCCGTGGGGAGTCGGCGCCGCGGCCGCGGATCCACGCCCGGGACGCCTCAGCCGACCTCGCGCCAGCGCTCACCAGCCCGCCCACCAGCCCGCCCACCAGTGAGGACGGGCAACTCGGCGTCAGCGCAACGGTGGCTAACGGATCCGCCGCGAGCCTGCGCCCGGCGATCGCGCCTCTGGCCCCACCGGCCGTGACGGATAAGCAGCCGCCGCCGGGGCTGGGGCCGACTCCTGGCCAGTCGGGGTGGTCCTGGTGAGCCGGGTGGTGAGCCCCTCACCCACCCTTCGGCTGAACGAAAACCGTCCACAACTCCGGGTAGCGCGGGGGTCGTCCACATGCTCGGGCGCGTCAGGTGCGTCGACCGGGCTCCGTCTGCTCCACTGGGAAGCGGGCCTGGTCCCGCGACCCGGTCTGTCTCGAAAGGATCACCTCTGATGCCGATCTCCACCACGACCGTCGAGCTCGACGGGTACGACGCGACCCCGGACTTCGTGTACGCGGTCTCGCTGCTCGCCGCCTTGGAATCGGCGACCGGACAGGAGGGGCACGCGACGGTGCTGCCGTTCCTGGGCATGGCACGCGCCGAGCTCACCGACTTCGGTCAGCGGCGCCCCGCGCACTACGTGCCCGTCCAGGTCGGTGACCTGCGGGCCGGGATGGATGAGCTGGAGCAGCGGATCACCGCGCTGCTCGACCGCTCCGCCGTGCTGCAGCACAGTCTCCGCCTCGACTCCGCCCACCGACTGCTGCGGCGGGGAGTCGCTGCGGTCGCCTGAACCTTCAGGTCCGCGCGCGAATCTACGCGGACAGTGTCCGATCTGGTCGCAGGTGTGTTGCCTGTCCCGCCATGAGCAACTCGACGACACCCGCGGCCGCGGATCTGCTGCCCGAGAGTGCCACCTGGGACGACTACGTCGCCGCGCACGGCGGTCCCGACGTGCCGGGCTGGTGGGTCACGCTGTGCTGGCATGCCGACTCGGAGTACCCGCGTCCTGAGGCCGTGGGCCCGTATCGGTCGTACGAGCTGGCGGTCTCCGCGATGGAGGACTCGCTGCTGATCGACAGCTTCTGTGAGGACACCAAGCGCGCGGAGTGTCTCGACGACGTCTTTGTGTCGACCACCCCTGCCTCCATCGCCGTCACGTGTGCCGCGTTCGGGAGCCAGGTCACGTTGATCGACCCGAGCGATCCGAACCACTTCGGCCGCACGGACCTGACGGCGCCCGCACCAGAGCAGAGCGCTGGCCTCAGCGTCTGGTACACCGGGATGCAGGCAACAGTGCTCAACTCCACTCCCGCGCCGCAGGTCCAGCCGATCGTCGGGACCGGCACGCGCACGAACCCGGGCCCCCGCGTCACGCCCTGACCCCGCCCGGGACGGTCGCGGAAGTGAGAACCTTGCGTCGCTATTCTCACTTAGTTGTAGTATCTGGGATGAGGCGGGAGGTGTTTTCATATGTCTGACGGCGCAGGCGAGGCCCTGGCGGGCTCGGGTGGGCCGCGTGTGGTGGTCCCTGGCCATGAGCAGCGCACGGTCGCATGGCGGCAGGTCCATCGGGGCGGGACGGTCGATGACCGGACGCTGCGCGAGGTCTCAGTGTCGATCCCGCCGATGGTGGCCGAGTTGGATCCGCAGCTGCCGAACGACCTTCTTGCCGAGTGCGATCTGGCGGTGCGGGCGATCGCTCGCCTGGACGAGACGGGCGGCCCGCATCTTCGGCCGTTGGCGACGCTGCTGTTGCGGGCCGAGTCGGTGGCCTCGTCGAAGATCGAACATGAGGATGCCACCGTCGAGGACTTCGCCCGGGCTCTTCATGGGGTGAAGGCCAACTCGTCGGCCACGTCGATGGTGGCGGCCTCCGGCGCGATGGACAAGCTGCTGCACGGACCGATCGACGCTGCCGGGATCACGGCGGCGCACCACCTCCTGATGGCCGACGATCCGACCGAACGGGGCTATGCGGGCCGCTGGCGTGAGATGCAGAACTGGATCGGCGGATCGGACCACTCTCCCCGCAACGCCCTGTACGTGCCACCTCCCCCCGACTTAGTCGAACCGCTCATGGGCGACCTGGTGAGGTTCGCCCGGCGCACCGACCTGCCGGTCATCGCACAGGCCGCGATCGCGCATGCGCAGTTCGAGTCGATCCACCCCTTCACCGACGGCAACGGCCGGATCGGTCGGGCACTGGCAGCGGCGGTGATCCGGGAACGCGGTGTTGCCCAGCACGTCGTGATTCCCATCGCCTCGGCGCTGGTGGCGCGCCGCGAGTACTACTTCGGGACGCTGGATGAGTATCGGGCCGGCGACGCTGGCCCCATCGTGCACGCCTTCGCACGCTCGGCACTGGTCGCTTCACAGGAGGCCACCCTCACGGCCGGCCGGCTGGCGGCGATGCCCGAGCAGTGGCACGACCTTGCCGGGACGCCACGGACGGGAAGCGCCACGGCGGTCGTGCTGGCCTCGCTGCCAACCGCGCCGATCTTCACCGCTGACGACCTCGAGACGCGCCTTGGACTCTCGACCGCCGCGACCTACCGTGCCATCGAGCGCTTGGCCGGCGCCGAGGTGGTTCGACCGCTGACCGGGCGGACCCGCAACCAGATCTGGGGAACCGGCGATCTGCTCGACGAGCTGCACGATCTCGGCGTGAGGATCGGAGCACGAGCCAGCGAACTGTCCGCCCTGCCCGGAGCCGTCGCGGCGGGAAGATCGACGATCCTCCAGGCCGCTGCCTTGGATCTCGGCCGGTCGACGCCGCCACGACCGCCAGAGACTCCGCCGGCCCGGGGGATCGACCGCTCCCCCGGCTCGCTCCGCCGCTGAACGCGCGCGCACTTCTCCCCAAGTAGTTCCCGCCTCGACGTCCGATCCGCAGCTGCCTCGGTTGCTTGTCCCGACATGAGCACCACTCGACCCTGGGCCCTGTCGGCGGGTAGCCAGCGATGAGCGTCGCGACGTACGGCGAGCACGCCGAGAACGCCGCCCAGGCGCTCAATGTGTTGATTCGCGCCGACGAGATCCCGACCGACTCGGACGCGGTGGACCAGATGCTGCATTGCCGTGAGGCTGTGGTCGACGCGCTGCGCCAGCGGCTCTACGACCTCGGTCAGGACGACTGGTATCCCCCAGCTGATCATCTCCCGGCCCGCACCCCCAAGCCGATGCTGGCCGGCTTGGACGAGAAGCTGGCCAGTCTGGTCGACAACATCGCGTTCGCGTTGCCGTCGCTCCCCTTCGATGAGCGCCGTCCACCCAGTGAGGTCCTCGGCGTCGAGTCCGCGGATCCCACGGTCGAGACATGGCGTGCTGCGGGCATCGAGCTCCTGGCCGGATCACACACGCTGTCTGCCGCCGCAGAGCAGCCCTGGCGCACCGAGGCCGGCGCGGGCTGGTGGGTGATGCGTGATGTCGCGGTCGCCATGGAGGCGGTCCTGGTGCTCGACTCACGACTCGAGGAAGTCGGGCTCTTGTCGGACCATCAGCGTCCCGAGTACGCGATGAGCCTCGATGAGAAGCGGATGGTGTTGTCCCAGACCGCGAGGGTCGCGACATGGCAGGCCACCAGCTCCAGCCCCGAAGAGGCCGTACCGCGGATGCGACCGGTCGAGACGCGCGTCGTCATCGAACCGGTGGCGCTCGTGTCCGGGCCCGAGGACCTCGCTCCGGCACAGCGACGGCTGGCCCGGTTCCTCAAACCCATGGTGGCCAGCGACGCGATGTATGTCGGCGAGCCGGAGATCACCGCCGATGCCGCGCGGCAGGTCACCGCGAGCCAACTGTTCTTGTGCCGTACCTTCGCCGAGGCCGCCCGCCGCTCCCCCAAGACCAAGAGCTTGGCCGCGTTCTTCGCCAATCGTGCCGAAGTGCTGGAGGAACTGCAGCCACGGATCACGTTCCTGGCCGATGTCGTCGATGGACGGGATCCGAACAAGCGCAGTGCGTGGCAGCAGGGCGAGCTCACCACCGCGGTGTTTCGGATGCAGGAGCAATCCGGCCCGATCCGGCTCCAGCCAACCCAGGTCGTCGATCTGGCTACGGCCACCCATGAGGTGGTCCACAACCTGGCCAAGGCCATGCGGCGCGAACTGCTGCGAAGCGACAGCAACCTCGTCGATGCCGACCCGAAACGTGCAACCGGCCCGGCTCGCGTGAACCGGCGCTCGCCCTTGGAGAGGACGTTGACCGACCTGGTCAACCTGCCCGCGCCCAATGAGCCAGCGACCCGGTTCAGCAACCCTCTCCAGCGGGCAGCGCTGCAGCAGACGTTGAACCTCACCGCGACCCCGTCGGCCCACCCGCCGATGCCGTTCCCCGCCGCTCGGAGCGCCACCTACGCCGCTCCAGGCTTCTAAGCCCTCGAAACCGCCCAGGCCATCGCCGGCCACGCAGACCCCCGCACCACCAGCCGATACGACCGTCGAGACCTTCGACACCAAGCGAGATGCGGTCGACGGGCTTCGCTTACCTCGGCCTGACGTGACGAGATGATTGCGGCGGTCCCGCTCAACTCATCCGCGAGTGGACCTCGTCGAAGAACTCATCGAGCACCGCCTCCGCCCCCGGCTGCCCTAGCTCGTAGCCGCCGAATCGGAAGACCTGATATCCGGCGAGCTTGAGCCGTCGGTCCTCGGCGACCATCTCCGAGTAGAGGCGCGGGGTGGCGGTCTCGCCGATCGCGTAGTGCTGCTTGCCGTCGACTTCGATGACGACGCGTTTGCGGTCGCTGAACAGCATGAGGAAGTCCATCCGTTGGCGGGCGAGGGGTGCCCCGTTGACGGACGCTCCGCGGGTTCGCTGGTCGAGCGGGTCGTAGTGGAGATAGACCTGCGGCACGAGCGCGATGACGTTCGGGTTGTCCTTGAACCTCGCATAGTAGGTCCGGAACAACAGAACCTCAGGCGGACTCGCGAGCGAGGCGGCCAGTCGGTGATACAGGTTGCGGGCGATGCCCGGGTCGTCGAGGTCGGGCGGGCAGGACGGGTGGGCAGCCCACCAAGCAACGAGATCGCTGAACTTCAACCCTCCAGCGGGCAAGGGCTGGTCGTAGATCAGACAAGTGTCGCCGTTCGCCACGACCTCGATGTCGTTGCTAACGGCGTCCCTGAGCACCAAGTCGGGCTTCGGGCCCGTGGCGATGACAGTCTGATTCGGGACCACTGTGACGGTCTGATTCGGACCCACCCGGTCGTCGGCGTGGCGTCGTGACGGCTTGATCTGGACCCACTTCCGTGGCGTCGAGAGTTCCCGCATCCAGCGGGGCTCGCGGCACCGGAAGTGGGTTTCGGGATGAGGGTGCGTGTGGAAGTGTTCGCTGCGATCCGCCGGGACGCCAGGGTCGAGGGCATGTCGATCCGCGCGCTCGCGCGCAAGCACCAGGTCGGCCGGGCAACGGTCCGCCGAGCCCTTGCCTGCGCGGAGCCACCAGCTCGGAAGACCCCGGTACGCGCTTCGCCGCGGCTGGACCCGTTCAAGGCCGCGATCGACGACATGCTCCGCGCCGACCTGGACGCGCCACGCAAACAGCGGCACACCGCCCGCCGCATCCACGTCCGCCTGATCGAGGAACACGCCGCGACCGATGTCTCGTATTCGACGGTTCGGGACTACGTCCGCATCCGCCGCGCACAGATCGACCTCGAAGCCGGACGACGGGTCGAGGTCATGGTCCCCCAGGAGCACGCACCGGGTGCGGAAGCCGAGGTCGACTTCGGCGAGCTCTTCGTCATCCTCGCTGGGGTGAAGACGAAGGTCTTCCTGTTCACCTTCCGCCTCTCCTACTCGGGCAAGGCGGTGCACCGGATCTACGCCACCCAGGGCCAGGAGGCGTTCCTGGAAGGCCACATCGCCGCCTTCCAGGAGATTGGCGGCATCCCCACCCGACACATCCGCTACGACAACCTCACGAGCACTGTCACCCGGGTGGTGAACGCGCATGGTCGGGAGCGGGTAGAGAACGACCGTTGGGTGCTGTTCCGCTCCCACTTCGGGTTCGACCCCTTCTACTGCCAGCCCGGCATCGCCGGTGCACACGAGAAGGGCGGCGTCGAAGGCGACGTCGGCCGGTTCCGTCGCCAACACCTCGTGCCGATGCCAGTCGTCGACTCCCTCGATGAGCTGAACGAGAAGGTCCGCGCCTGGGACACCTCCGACGACAAGCGCCGGATCTCCTCCCGGATCCGGACCGTCGGCGAAGACTTCGCCACCGAACAAACACATCTCGCGCCGCTCCCGGTGGAGGGGTTCGATCCCGGTTTGATGCTGCACCCGATGGTCGACCGCTCCGCCATGATCACCGTTCGGATGGCCCGCTACTCCGTCCCGGCCCGGTTCATCCACCGCCGCGTCCGCGTCTCCCTGCGCGTCAGCGAAGTGGTCGTCTTCGACGGCCGCACCCAGATCGCCCGCCACCCCCGTGTCGTGACCCGCGGCGGACAGTCGGTGAGCCTCGACCACTACCTCGAGGTGCTCAAGGGCAAGCCTGGAGCACTGCCCGGATCCACCGTCCTCGCGCAAGCCCGCGAATCTGGGGTATTCACCCCGGCCCATGAGGCGTTCTGGGCCAACGCCCGCAGGAGGCTCGGGGACGCCGCTGGCACCCGCGAACTCATCGACGTGCTCCTGCTGCACCGCTCCATGACCGCCGACGAAGTCGAAGCAGGTCTCCTCGCAGCGGTCAGCGTTGGCGCGGTCTCTGCGGACGTGGTCGCGGTCGAAGCCCGCCTGCAGGCGGTCCGCGATGCCGCGGCTGGGTCCGGGTCGGAGCGTCACCTCGTTGCTCAGGCGAGTGGTGTCGAGCAACGCGATGCCGACCAGCGCGTCGACAAGAGGCGGAAAGTCGTCTCCCTCACCGAACGGCTGCTCCTCGACCCCGAAGCCGTCATCGCCGGCCTGCCGCCGGACAACCGGCCACTGCCGTCGATGGAGAAGTACCAGCAACTCCTCGGCCGCCGCACCGGCACCGACAACCAGCCCAGTCCCAATGAGAGCGGAGCACCCCGATGAGCACAGCCACGAACGTGACCACCACCCTGCGCCGCCGACGCGGCCTAACCGAAGAAGCCGCCGCCACCGCGGTCGACCAAGCCTGCCGCCGGCTGAGGTTGCCGACCATGCGGGCCCTGCTCGGCGACGCGGTCGCCGCTGCGAACAAGGACCAGCTGACCTACACAGGGTTCCTCGCCGAGCTGTTGCTGGCCGAGTGCGACGACCGCGACCGACGCTCCACGATCCGTCGGGTCAACGGGGCCGGGTTCCCGCGACAGAAGTACATCGCGGACTTCGACTTCGACGCCAATCCGAACATCAACCCCGCCACCATCCACACCCTTGCCACTGGCGAATGGGTCAGGAAGGGCCAGCCGCTCTGTCTGATCGGGGACTCCGGGACTGGCAAATCCCACCTGCTCATCGGGCTGGGTACTGCCGCCGCGGAGAAGGGATTCCGGGTCAAGTACACCCTCGCCACCCGGTTGGTGAACGAGCTCGTCGAAGCAGCCGACGAGAAGCAGCTCGCACGCACGATCGCCCGCTACGGGCGCGTCGACCTGCTTTGCATCGACGAACTCGGGTACATGGAACTCGACCGCCGCGGCGCCGAACTCCTCTTCCAAGTGCTTACCGAACGTGAAGAGAAGAACTCCGTCGCTATCGCGAGCAATGAGGGCTTCGCCGGCTGGACCAAGACCTTCACCGACCCCCGACTCTGCGCCGCCATCGTCGACCGACTCACCTTCGGCGGCAACATCATCGAAACCGGCACCGACTCCTACCGTCTGGCCAGTCGTGCTTCGTCTTGAGCACCGGGATGGTCAGGGATGTTCATTTGACGGTCTCATCCCTGCGCGGTGCGCGCATTCGCCTTCGCTGCAGGATGCCGAGCGCCAGCGCCAGCACGACGGCCGCAGCGGCGAGTGGGGTGAGGAGTGAGGTCTGTTCCTGAACCCAGCTTGACACGGTTGCGGAAAGTCCCGTCAGCCCGCCGGTCCGGCCGGCCGCCACGGGAGCGTCGCTGGTCGCGGCCGGAAACCAGTACCAGGCCAGATAGGCGCCGGTGAGCAGCAGGACAAGGGCGGTGATCCGTGGACCGAAGCGGGCCAGTCGCGCCACGTGGCGGGTGAGTTCCGTGCCGGCTGCGGCGGTGGCCAGCGCGAGAAGCAACAGGACGGCTGCCGAGCCGGCGGCATATACCGCGAACACCAGCAGAAGCCCGGCGTAACTGGCGGTGGCCTGGGCCTGGGCGATGACCGCGAGGATCACTCCGAAGGTGCATGACAGAGAGGCCAACGCGTAGCCGACGCCGAAGACGACCATTCGGGCGGTGGGCGGGAGCCCCGCGGTTGACCGGCCGGGGATCTGGGGCAACTTCAGGGAGATCGAGCGGCCGACCAGCATCCAAAGGCCGAGCAGCATGAGCACGATGCCGACGGCGAGGCCGAGCCGGGGCGCGGCCTGGATCAGCCCACGGGCACCGGCGCTCACCAGTAGGCCGGCAGCTGCGAGGGTGCCGGCAAACCCGACCGTTAGCGCGAGGCCGGAGCGCAGGGCGCGCAGCAACCGCACCGGAGTCGGGGAGGCGTCGCCCTCGCCGAGGGTCTGGGTGAGCCAGGCCGGCAGCAGCGCGAAACCGCAGGGGTTGACCGGGGCGACCATGCCGGCGGCGAAGGCGAGCGTGAGCAGTCCGCCCATGGGTCAGGCTCCGGCCTTCTGCAGTTCGGCGGTGATCGTCTTCGCGTCGGGGTCGGTGGCGCGGAAGGTCACCGTGCCGTCGGCGTCGACGACGATGAGGGTGGACAGCGCCGATACGCCGAATCGCCGGGACAGCGTTGCGCCCTGATCGATCGCGGCCGGGACGTGCTCGGCATCGACGTACTCCATAAAGTCGCCGATCGTCTCCTTCGACTCGCCGGGGTCCATGTCGACAGCGAGGAAGTTCGCCTCGGATCCGGCCTCGTCGGCGCTGGTGGCGGCCACGCCGAGGGACCGGACGCCGTTCACGCACTCGCCGCAGCCGACGGAGAAGAAGAACACCGCGGTCGGCTTGCCGGGGGAGGGCAGGTTGATCTGCTGACCGTTGATGCTGGTCACCGTGGTGGGCGTGCCTACCGCGGCCGACGGGTCAGTGTCGGTGCTGCCGCAGGCGGTCAGGGTCAACAGGCCGGCAAGCAGGCCGCCTGCGATCAGGAGCGGGGTACGGCGGGTGCGGGAGGTCGTCATCGGTTCTGCTCGTCCTTCGGGTCGTGTTCGGTGGTGCGCATGGGCGTGCAGCAGTCGTGGCCGGCGTTGTCGCCGCCGTTGGGGCGCCTGGTGGCCGCGACCCCGCCAAACGCCAGAAGCGCGACGCCGGCGCCGATCACCCACGGGTTGCGGAGGAATGCGCCTACACCGGCAAGGGCTCCGCCGGCGACAAGCAGGGGTAGCAGGGCGCAGCAGGCGACCATGAGGAACGCGGCTCCCGCTCCCAAGAGCAGGCCGGCCCGTCCCGGCTGGTCGTCGTGGTGGGGGGTCATTGCTGTTCTGATTCCCTTCGGTGGATTAACAGCAGCAGTGGCAGTCGTCGGCCACGGCGGCATCGGTCTGGTTGAGGAAGGCGGCGGTGAGATCGGCCGCGATCCCGTAGGCCTCGGCCACGGTGACGACCTCGGCGGCTGGGTGTACAGCCAGCCATGCTGCTGCGTCCTCGGGGGCGGTGAAGTAGTGCACCTGGTTGCAGAAAGACGAGCGGATCGAGGTGATCTTCTCGGGGTTGACCAGGGACACCATGGCGGTGGCCGGCTCGACGCTGGTCACCCCTGCGGTGGGGTCGACGGTGACCCGGATCGGCTCGCCACTGGTCGGGGAGACCGACTCCACGCGTGCCGGGCGGTCAAGGAGGGCGGGAAAGATCAGGGTGTCCAAGGCGCACCAGGTGTAGAGCTCCTCGCCAGCCACGGTGAACCGGTGTGGGGTGGGGCGCAGCGTGAGCCCCTGGCCGATGATCCGGCCCTGCTCGTCGTACTCGGTGTCCGGCACCGCAGCGAGACCGCGCCGTACCTCGTCGAGGGTGCAGCCCGCGACGGCGGCGAGCTGCTCGACGGTGACGGGGTCGCCGTCGACGAGTAGCCGCAGCAGCGGAATCAGCAGGCCGGCGTCGAGGCCGGTCTCCTCAGTCCCAGTGAGTCGTTGGGAAAGTTGCGTACTGAGGTCTGACATTGCGGATGCGTTCCCTTCTTGAGTGGGGGTCGGGACTGTCTGGGTGCGGGTCAGGCGCAGCAGGACAGCTTCGCGACGTCGGTGGTGAAGGCCTTGGCGACGATCCGGATGCCTTCGGTCATGGTCAGGTAGGGCGCCCATGCGTCGGCGACCTCGGTGAGGGTCTTGCCGAGGATGTGGACCCCGGCAGCGGCGAGCTCGCCGGCGTCTTTGGCGACCGCGGTGAGTCCGAGGATCTCGCCGGTGTCGGCATTGGCGACCATCTTGATGAACCCGCGGGTGTCGCGGTTGACCAGCGCCCTGGGCACGTAGCCCAGCGGCAGCACCCGGCAGTCGCAACGGATCCCGGCTGCAAGCACCTGGGACTCGGTCATCCCGACAGCGCCGATCGCGGGGCTGGTGAAGGTCACCCGCGGTAGCCGGGTGTAATCCACAGGCCGCTCAGCACCGGCGAACGCGTTCTCGGCGACCACATTGCCGTGGTGGGCGGCGACGTAGACGAACTCCGGGTGCCCGGTCACGTCGCCGGCCGCCCAGATCCGAGGGTTGGAGGACAGCAGCTGGTTGGTGACCACGATCTCGCCCGCGTCACCGGTCTTCACCTCCACCGCATCGAGGTTCAGCCCGTCGGTGACCGGCCGTCGACCGAGGGCGACAAGGACCTGGTCGGCGCGGAATTCCTGCTCGCCGCCGGAGATGTCAGCGGTGACAACAACCTGGCCCGTGACGGCGTCGTGGGCAACGCGAGTCGGTGCTGCGCGGCGGACCACGCGGATGCCTTCGTCGGCGAAGACCTCCTGCAGCGCCTTGGAGACCTCCGGCTCCTCCTTCGAGGCCAGCCGGGAACGAACCAGCACGGTGACCTTCGACCCGAGACGGGCGAACAACTGGGCCTGCTCCAAGGCAACGTAGCCGCCGCCGAGCACCAGCAGCGAGTCGGGGACCTCGGTCAACTCCATCGCCGTGGTCGAGGTCAGGTACCCGACCTCGTCCAGCCCGTCGATCGGCGGCGCCCAGGGGCGGGCGCCGGTGGCCACCAGGTAATGCTCAGCCGCGATGGTCTCGACGGTGCCGTCAGTCGCGGTGACTTCGAGGAGCGGTGCGTCCGGGGTGCCGGCGAACGCAGCGTTCCCGTGTCGGATCTGCCAGCCGTAGGCATCGGCGACGTCGACGTACTTCTCGCCGCGCAGTTCCTCGACGAGGTCCTGCTTGCCGCCGATCAGAGCCGGCATGTCCACGGCGTCCGCGGTGGTGGCGATCCCCGGGAATCGGCTGCCCGCGTCGGCGGCGGTCTGGCGGGCCTCGGCAGCGGCGATGAGCGCCTTCGACGGCACACAGCCGGTGTTCACGCACGTGCCGCCGAACGTGTCGCGCTCGACCATCACCACCGACTTGCCGAGTGCGGTCGCATGGATGGCGGCGGCGAACGCGCCTCCACCGGACCCGATGATCGCGAGGTCGTACCTGCTCTGCATCCCGATTCCTCCCCGGAGTGTTGGGAAAAGCTCCTGATGCAGCAACAATGGACCTTCCAGTACAGGGGAAGGTCAAGCGAGACCTGTGACACACGGGAGGTTGGATGCGGATCGGGGAACTCGCCGAGGCGTCGGGGACGACCACGAAGACCCTGCGGTTCTACGAGGAGCAGGGGCTGCTGCCACCCACCGAGCGCACCATGTCCGGTTACCGGGACTACACCACCGAGGCCGTTAGCCGGATCGACTTCATCCACCGCGGCCAAGCCGCAGGATTGACCCTCGCCCAGATCAAGCAGATCCTCGACATCCGCGACCGCGGCCAGGCGCCGTGTGGCCACGTGCGCGACCTGCTTGATGCCCGCCTGGCCGACATCGAGAAGCAGATCTCCGACCTCGTCGCCCTCCGTGACAACGTCTCCGCGCTCCGCGACGCTGCCGCCGACCCCGAACCCGACACTTGCGCCACCGCCGATGTGTGCCGCTACCTCTGAGCCGTCGCTGGATGGCCAATAGGTTCAGCCAGATCACGAATTCACCCGGCTCGTCCGCGGCAGTGCGCTTTCTGTCAGGCGGCCACATCGGTGACCTCGCAGTCACGCGCGGCGGATCCAACCGCAGGCTCCCGGCATCGGACCGCACGGGCACGGGTGGTCCCAAGTCAGACCGTCACAGTGGTCCTGAGTCGGGTTGACACAGCCAGGCCCGTGCTGGCGAAGATCAGGTTCTTGGTGCTGCCCTGCACTCCATCCCCGTGCTCGTACGCCGCCACCAGCGAAGCCAACTGGTCCTGATTGAGCTTGTAGATGTCGGCGTACGTGCTCAGCCGCTGAGCGAGAGATGCAAGCTGAGCGATCGACCAGTCCTCGATGTAACCGGTGATGAGGTCGCGCTTCGTGTCGGCCTGGCCAGGCTCTGCACCAACTCGCCGCCATTCCAGTCGGAGCTCGTCAGGGAGGACGGAGTCCAACGCGGCCCGCGTGTACCGCTGGATCAGCGCGTCGCAGATCGCCGTGGTCAGCGTGCGCTTCGATGCGACTGCCGGAAGTGGGTTCACCTCGGTTGGGCGGAACCATCCGTCGAAGTAGTCAGCCATCGACCACTCCTATCGAGTCCGAGTTGGCGGTGCCCGTGCCGAGGCCAGTGGTCATGACTTCGACCGTGCCGGTTTCGCTGACCCACCACACCTCGATCTGGGCAGCGGTGAGGGACCCGGCCGTCTCGGCGTACAGATCGCGGTAACGCGGGAAGTCTGGCAGCGCGATGACACTGCGCCAGGTCGGTTCCTTGCCCCGTAGCCGCATCGCTGCGAGGACGGCTTGGGAGTACCAGTGGCCGGCCTGCGTGCTCGGACTTGTGCGTTTGACCGCGCCTGCTCGCGCCGGGTCGGCGTACGTCCGGCTCGGGAATCCTTTGACCTCGACGCCGGCGGTCCGACCGCCCCGCGATGCGATGACATCGATCCCGTGCTCCTTGGTGGCCGTGTTGGCCACCGACAGGATTCGCCAGCCTTCCCCCGCGAGTGAGGTCACCAAGGCCGCCTGAACGTTGGCCTCGGTGTGCCATTCTTCATCGGCGAGCGCGGCCGGAGCGGCCGTTGAGGTCGTCAGCGGATCGCTGGACGAGGCAGAGCTGTGCCGGCTGGCCGGAGCTAGTGTGCGGGATTCAATCTCGCCGGAGATCTCGAAGCCAAGTGCCGCCAAGTGGCGTCGAGCGGTGTTCGACATGAACTCCGACCTCGGGATGCCTGTGGCCGCTTCAAATGCCTGGATCACGGGGTACCAGGTCTCGCCGACCCGCACCGCATGCTCGCGGATGGCGTCCGGCAGCACATCGGCCAAACGGGCGGTGACGTCCTCGCGAGCGATCTCGTAGCGCTGACCGTTCAGCGTGAACCGTATTGGCCCGCGGCCGTGACTCTCCATGGGTCGCAACTTACGACAGGCGACCGACGGAAGAGATCGGATCAGCAGGTCGAGGACGCCCCACCCGTTGAGACTTAGTCGAAAGTTGGAAACGCCCCGCACTCACTCACCGACCAGCGCACCGCGACCACATCCCCAGGTCCTCCGCACGGGCCCGACGCATCAGGTCGAGGTAGGTGTCGTGCCGCGAGACCGGGTTCGAGCTCTCCCGGGCCTCGGCCGCACCTGACCTGATTTGCTCGGCGCCGATGTCGTGCCCGTCGGCCTGGACGTAGCGCAGAGAGCGCCCGTACACGTCGGTGTCGGCTTGGGTCGGGTCGCTGATGAGGACCACGAGCGCGCCGCCCGGCAGCAGCAGCTTCAGATGCCGGGCAGCCGCGTCGCCGTAGCACTACCCCGCCTTGCCGGGATGCGGGATCTCTGGGGCGCTGATTCCGAGGAACCGCACCCGAACCGTCCCGCCGTCGCGGGTAGTCACCTCGACGGTGTCCCCGTCGAGGACGTATGCCACCGAGCCTCGCGTCCGCCGCGCCTTGCCGTGCGGCCGATCGGCCACCCGCTCGGTGGCAAGGCTGCCCCGGCCGCGGTCCGCGAGGAGATCCCCGCCACCGTAGAGGCCGATGCCACTGACGACGCCGCGGAGGCCGGTGAAGATCACCAAGCCCACGATCGCCAACGACACCACTCGTACCGGTGTGCTCGCGATCATCGTGGCACCCCGGAAGGCCCGGTCGCGACGGCGAACTGGCTCGTCACGACTCCGAGCACCATCACGCCACCTGGACGCCGGAGATCTCTGTAGCCGCGCTCGAGTTGTCTCCACCGACCTCGGCCGTCTCCGGCCCATCCGTCCCGAACTGACGCAAGCGTCGCACGGTCGCCTGGTCCAGCCCGGTCAGCTGCACGATGTCCTTGACCGTCAGCTTCTCGCTCATCAGCCGCTCGATCGCGGCCGCGGCCGTGACCTCCGCGTCGATCACCGCCCGCTCGGCCTGCGTGCGCTCCTCCCACGCCACCTCGACGTCGACCGCTGCCTCGTCGATGCGCCGCTCCCGCGCGATCTGATCCGGGTCGAGCTGCAGCCGGCGCTCCCGCGCCGCCTTCAACCGTGCATCACGTGCCCGATCCCGACCCGCCTGTGCCTGCGCCGCCGACTTACCCATGGGGACCACCTCTTCCTGAGTCGACAGGTCGCGGAACGCCCGCGACCCCTACACCCGGGACAAGCAACCCCCCGACCCACGGATCGGACGTCACCAACCGACCGAACTTCGAACACGACCAACCCACTCAAGAAACGCGCGAATCCAACGACCGCGAACACCACCAGAGCCCTAGGACCTCATGCACTTTCGGATTGGTGAGCGAACCGGCGTCCGATCCGGGCGGCTCGGTGTTGCTACTCCCGATGTGATGGGTCTGCACAAACTGACGGCCGGGGACGGGTACACGTACCTGACCCGGCAGGTCGCGGTGCACGACGCCACCGATCGCGGCCACGCGGGACTGGCCGATTACTACGCCGAGAAGGGCGAAACACCGGGCCGTTGGTTCGGCGCCGGGCTCGGCGCTCTCGACCTCGCGGCGGGCTCCGAGGTCACCGAGCAGCAGATGCGGAACCTGTTCGGCGAAGGGCGCCACCCCGACGCCGAGCGTCTCGAAGACGCCGCTCTCGACGCCGGACGGACCATCCGCCAGGCCAAGAAGGCCTCCCAGTTGGGACGCGTGTTTGCGATCTACACGGGCAACCAGCCCGAGTTCCTGCAGCAGAGCGCGAAGCGGTACACCGCCTACAACCTCGAACGCGGCCAGAAGTGGGACACCGCGGTCCCGGCCGAAGAACGCGCCCGGATCCGCAGCGCGCTAGGCAACGAGATGTTCGAGCGCGAGCACGGTCGCACACCGCTCGACGACCGCGAACGCGGCTCGTTCATGGCGAAGTCGACCCGCCAGCAGACCACCGCAGTCGCCGGCTACGACCTCACATTCATGCCCGTGAAGTCGGTCTCGACCCTGTGGGCTTTGGCCGATCAGGACGTCGCCAAGCAGATCGAAGACGCACACCACGAGGCCGTCGAGTCGACGCTGAAGTGGCTCGAGCAAGAGATTCTGTTCACCCGCCGCGGCCGCGGCGGCCTCCAGCAGGTCAAGGCCCAAGGTCTAATCGCGGGGCTGTTCACCCACCGCGACGCCCGCTCCTCTGACCCGCACTTGCACACCCATGTCGCGGTCAGCAACAAGGTTCAAGACGCCGACGGCAAGTGGCTCGCGGTCGACGGACGGGTCCTCTACAAGGGCAACGTCACGCTCTCGGAGATGTACAACTCCCTCCTCGAAGCCAACCTCATCGCCCGACTCGGTGTGCAGTTCGAGAACCGGCACACCGGCCTGAAGAAGGACGCAGAGAAGCGCGCGGTACGCGAGATCGTCGGCGTCGACGAGCGCCTGGCGAAGGCGTGGTCCAAGCGCGACACCATGATCGAGGCCCGCCGACGCGAGATTGCCGCTGCCTTCCAAGCCGAGCACGGCCGCCCGCCGACCGAGGGCGAGGCTGTCACGATCAAGGAACAGGCCTGGGAGCAGACCCGCCGAGCCAAGCACGAGCCCCGCAGCGAAGCCGATCAGCGGGCCGCCTGGATGCACGAGGCGACCGCAGTCCTCGGGGGCGAGCAGGCGGTCCACGACATGACCGAGCGCTGCCTAGGCCACCGTCCAACGACACGTGACCTGACCGACGAGTGGATCACGGAGACCGCAGAGCGGGTCGTCAACCGCGTTGCGGAGGACCGCGCACGGTGGCAGGTCTGGCACTTGCGAGCCGAAGCGCACCGCCAGGCCAGGGTCCATGGCGTCGCCGCCAGCGAACTCGAAGCGACGATCGACCGCGTCGTCGCGGCGGCGATCACCGACCACTCGATCGCCGTCGGCGATCCCGATCCGCTCGTTCGCGCCTCAACGACAGCGGAGCGAAACGTGACGATCCCGGTTCCCCTCCAGCGCACCGAGAGCGCCGCCGAGGGTGGCCAGATTGTCAGCGTCTACAGCCTCGCCGGCGCCCGCCAGTACACCTCCCAGGCCGTCCTCGATGCCGAACAACGCATCATCGAGTCGGCCCGGCGTACGGGCGGCCGCATCATAAGCGAGGTCCGGGTCGGCATTGCGATCGCCGAAGCAGCTGCCAACGGGCTCCCGCTCAACGCCGCCCAGCAGTCCCTCGTGCGGGAGATGGCTAACAGCGGCCGCGACGTCCAACTTGCCCTCGCCCCTGCCGGAACCGGCAAGACCACCGCCATGCAGGTCCTCACCCGCGCCTGGCAAGACTCCGGAGGAACCGTCATCGGCCTCGCCCCATCCGCCGTCGCTGCCCAAGAACTCGGCGCCTCGATCAACCCCGAGAACGGCGCTCCCGGAGCCGCCGACAAGACCAAGATCACTCTGCGTGGCCCGTGGCGCCCCGGTCGGACCAAGGTCCGAGCGGACACGCTGGCCAAGCTCGTGTGGCACGCCAACAACGGCCGCGCCCCGAAGTGGATGGAGAAGATCGACGCCAAGACCCTCGTCCTCGTCGACGAGGCAGGCATGGCCGCCACCACCGATCTCGCCACGGCGATCGACTACGTCACCTCCCGCGGGGGCCAAGTGCGGCTCGTCGGCGACGACCGCCAGCTCGCCTCCGTCGCCGCCGGTGGCGCGCTGCGCGACATCGCCCACCAGGTCGGTGCCGTCACGCTCTCGGAGGTCCACCGCTTCCGCAACCGCGACGGCAGCCTCAACCACGCCGAGGCAGCAGTAACCCTCGCCTTGCGCGAGGGCGACCAGTCTGCGATCGCGTTCTACGCCGACCGCGGCCGCATCCACGTCGGCGACCTCGGAGCCTGCGCCGACCAGGCCTACGCCGCCTGGGCCGCCGACCGCGCCGACGACACGGACTCCGTCCTCATCGCACCCACGCGCGACCTCGTCGCAGAACTCAACACCCGAGCCCGCAACGACCGCCTCACCGGCAGCACCGAGCAGGAGATCGGCCGAGTCCTCACCCTCGCCGACGGCACCAAGGTCTCCGAAGGCGACCGGATCATCACTCGCGAGAACAACCGACTCCTGCCGATCACTCGCACCGACTGGGTCAAGAACGGAGACCGGTGGCACGTGGTCGCCGTCAACGCCGACGGCTCCCTGAAGGTCTCCCACGACAAGCTCGGCAAGACCATGACGCTGCCGCCCGACTACGTCGCCGACTCCGTCCAGCTCGGCTATGCGACCACCGTCCACGGTGCGCAAGGGATCACCACCGGCACCTGCCACGTCGTGCTCACCGGCGATGAGGACCGCAACCTGCTTTACGTCGCGCTGTCCCGCGGACAGTTCGCCAACCACCTCTACCTCAACGTCGCCTCCGACGGTGACCCGCACAACCTGATCCGACCCGAAGCCCTCATCCCCCCGACCGCACTGGACCGCATCGCGGAGATGCTGCGCCGTGACGGCTCCCCCGTCTCCGCGACGACGACGCTGCGCGACCAGCGCAACCCACACCGGCTGCTCGGTGACCTCGCCGCGCGCTACCACGACGCCGTCACCGCGGGCGCGGAGAACCTCATCGGCCCGGTGGGTATGGGCAAGATCGACGCCCACGCCGAAGCGCTCTCGGCCGGTTGGACTACCAGCCTTACCGAAGCGCCGGCGTGGCCGACACTGCGTTCCCACCTCGCGCTCGCCGCGCTCGGCGACCTGAGTCCGCTGAAGCTGCTGACCGCCGCCGTCGCTGCCGGGTCACTGGCCGACGCCCGCGATCCCGCTGCTGTTCTCGACGCCCGCGGCGACGACCTTCTCGCGGCAGGCGGACACGAGTTCAACATCGCCCGAACCGGCGAGTATCTCGACGACACTCCGAGCTTGCCGACCGATGCGCCGCTCCCCTGGCTTCCCAGCATCCCCACCCGGTTGGCCCAGAACCACGACTGGGGTCCGTTCGCGGCCGCGTACCACCAGCTCGTCGCCGAGCAGATCGCCAAGGTCCGGCAAGAGGCACGCGGCTGGACCGGCGCCACCGCCCCGGTCTGGGCACAACCATTCCTCGAAGACGAAGACACCGACCTGCGAGCCGACCTCGCAGTCTGGCGCGCCGTAGCACGCACCGACGAGAACGACCTGCGACCCACCGGCGACCGCGCCATCGGGGCGCCCGGCACCCACCAGGCGGCGCTGAATCGTGCCGTCCGCGAGGCGCGCCCGAGCTACCCCTTCGCCCAGCGAAGCTGGTATCAGGCGCTCCCCGAAACAGTTCGCCACGACGGCTGGATCACCCCGCTGTGTCAGCGGCTCGCCCGCCTCGAGCGCGCCGGATTACCGGTGGCCGACTACATCCACCAAGCACTGAACTGCGACCCCGCAGCCGGCGACGGCCCCAACGAGGACGCCTCACCGCGACCGCTGCCTGATGAGAACCAGGCCGCCGCCTTGTGGTGGCGCCTCGTCCCGCACCTCGGCCCGGCCGCCCTCGGCGCCGAGCGGCACTCCGCCAACCTCCTCCAGCCCGCCTGGCGCACCACCCTCACCGAACTCGTCGGCACCACCAAGGCCGACTACCTGCAGAAGGCGCCCGCATGGCCGGCGCTCGTCGCCGCCGTCGACGAGGCCTGCGAACACCACGGATGGACGCCGGCCGACATCCTCTCCGCCGCACTCGCCGGCGTCCCCCAAGACGGCAGCCTCACCGGCGTCGAGGTCGCCGACGCGCTCGTGCTGCGCATCGCCCGACTCACCGACCAGCCGCTCGACAGCGCACCGCCACCAGACCCCGGGGCCGACCCACACCACGGCCTCGCCGACGTCGACATGCCACCGGACCCAGACCTTCTCCCGCCCGACGACGCCGACGACTTCATGGCCGCCTTCTACCGCGACCAGCCCGACGACCCCGCCACACCACTCCCCTACTCCCCCAGCCCCGAGGAGTACGACGACCTCACCGACCCCTACGAGCCCATCGACTGGGCAACCAGCGACAAGGCGACCACGCCGCCGGACCACGACCCGGTCTACGGCCGCACCTACGCACCCGACCCGTACGCACCGACGTTCAGCTGGGAGCGCGACAACGACACCGACGGCCGCAGCGCCTTCCCCGACCCCGGCGAACTCCCAGCCGAGCACATCCACGAGCTCAACCGGCAAGCGATGGCCTATTTCGAGACCTGCTACCCGCGCTCCTGGGCCCCGGACTACATGCGCGACCGGGTCGGCACCGACCTGACCGACCACCCCACCTACACGGTCGGCTACGCACCCGGCGGCGGCCGCAGCCTCATGCGGCACATGACCAACCAGGGCGCCACCCTCGACGAACTGGAGCAGGCCGGCCTCATCTCCCTGCGCGAACGCAACGACGGCAGCACCTACTACACCGACTTCTTCAAGGACCGCCTGGTCATGCCGATCCGCGACCCGCACGACCCGACCGGCCAGGCGATCCTCGGCTTCGTCGGACGCCGCAACCCCACCAAGACCGACGACGACTACGCCGGACCCAAGTACCTCAACACACGCACCACCCCGGTCTTCACCAAGGGCGAAGCACTGTTCGGCTACGCCGAGACCCGCGACCTCCTCACGGCCGGAGCGCTCCCGGTCATCGTCGAAGGACCCATGGACGCCCTCGCCATCACCCTCGGCAGCAACGGCACCGCGGCAGGCGTTGCACCGATGGGCACCGCCTTGACCATCGACCAGATCAAGCTCCTGCGCAGTCACATCAGCCTGGTCGACGGCCGCGACAGCATCGCTGTCGCCACCGACTCCGACCCAGCGGGATGGACCTCCGCACGCAAGGCCTTCTGGCATCTGACCGCCGCCGACCTCGACCCCACCCACCTCGAACTGCCCGACGGACTCGACCCTGCCAAGCTCTTCGAGACTGAAGGCGCTGCCGCGATCACCGCCGCCATCGAAAACCGAGGCCCGCTCGGCGACGCCATGGTCGAGCACCTGCTGCGCACCGCCGGCCACTGGTCCGACACCGACGTACGGCAGTCGATCATCCACCAGGCCGCCCGCATCCTCGGCTCGCGTGGCTCCGAGAACTGGCTCGCCGGCTTCGAGCGTCTCCACGACAAGCTCCACCTCGCCCCCGGAATCCTCGAACACCAGACCATCACCGAAAGCATGGAACGCGATCTCGACCGCCAGGCCTACGCCCGGGCACGCATCGACGAGATCAACGACGAGGCCCGCAAAAAGGCAACGAAACGTGACCCGCAGAACCGTCGCCGCGGCATCGAGCAGCGGCTCGCAGCCACCACAACGACACCGCGCCAGAATCCCGGTCTACCCGCCACCGAGACCAAGCCGAGCGGACCGGGGGGATCCTGACAGTCCCAAGTCTGTGTGCGGGGGAGGCGATGGAGGGCGCGCTGTTCGGAAAGTGGTGGCTAGTACCAGTGTGGTTGATCTGAGCTGCGGGTTCGGATCCGCCCGCGCGAGCGCTGGGCGGGCAGTAGTGCCTTGTGTTGGGTGCGGATCGCGTCGTACAACGTTCCGCTTGCGTCCTTGTCACGAATGGAGACGAGCATGGCGAAGGGCACCTTGCTGGGCGCGTTGTCGATGGCACCGGTGCGGCGGGCGACATAGGCGACCTCGAGCCGCGGCAACTCGACCTCGCCGGGCTTGAGGCTGACCTTGTGGTAACGGACGGTCTCCCACTTGCCGCTATCGCGCAGTTGCGCTTCGTTCGCGCCCTTGGGCGCACCCAGGCTGCGTGCCGTTGGCTCCTGGCTTTGCTTCCATCCGTCGATGAGCAACTGCCTGGCCTCGGCGCTGCGGACATCGAGCGTCTGTCGTTTGGCGTCGGTTCCAGGAGGTGGGGCGAAGCCGTACATCTGGTGATGCGGCCGCAAAAGCATCTCCAGAGCCGCGTTGGTGTACTCGGTCGGCTCCGTTGGGTCGACAGGGGTCGCGTAGGCCAATGTCAACCGTAGGTCGAGGTTTCCGGTCGAGCCTGCTGGTACGGGAACTTGGTAGCCGAGCAGGTCGCCTCGTTCGATGTCGTCGACGATCAAGATGTGGGCCTCGTCGGGTCCACATTCGAGCGCGTCCTGAAAGCTGAGCGCGTGTCGGCCGTATCCAACCTCGTGACGCAGCTTGTTGTGGCTGCGGTGTGGCTCAGCGAAGTGAGTGATGAACGCTCGCAGAACGCTGCTGTTGACCCGCGGAAGCCGTGTGATGAGGTCAGCAAGCGCATGGGTGGTCACCGGTGCTGCGAAGCTGGTGCCCGAGGCCTCCAGGAACGAGCCGTCGGACCGGAGCACGTCGAACAGTCGGTTGTCGACCCCGCCGAACTGCACGCCGAGCGGTTGAACTCGTGCGCCATGTCGTCCCGGGCCCATCGAGGAGTACGGAGCCCGTGCCCACGGCTTGGTCGGCATGGGGGCATCGCAGGCTCCTACCGCGATGCCGTTGGCCATGTCAGCAGGCACCTGGACGCGGTGCAGTCCTGTGGCGCGGTCCTGCTCACCGTCGTTGCCCGCCGCGATCACGAAAAGGACATCGTTCTCCCAGGCGAGTTGATCGAGCTCACTCGTCCATCGGTTGGGCTCGAGGTCGTCCTCGACAGCAACCTCGGGCCCGAGGCTGAGATTGACTAGCTTGTGGCCGCCCGTCTCGATAGCCACCTTGATCTGGTCGAGAACCCAGTAGCCCTCGAGGTCCTCTTCATCGATCGGGGCGGGGAGGACTCGGAAGCTCTCCACTGGCAGCGGTGGCTGCGGGGCCTGCTGCCCGGGGGCGACGAGGCCATAAAGGACGGCCCCGGTCACGCCAGTGCCGTGGTCGAGGGCGTCCCGGTCCACGGGTTCAGACGTCAAGTCCGGAGTGGCGATTGGGAAGAGTTGTGACGCTCCGTTCTGGATGTCGACGCCACCGTCGAAGACTGCGACCTTCACCGAGGTGTCCACCGGACGACTGCTCGCCGGAGGACCCAGCCGGTTGCCGGACCGGAGCCCAAACCGTGGGCGGGGCCGGATGGCCGGCATCGGGCGCAGAGTACGCAGCGGGTTGAACGAGGCCAGTGCGGCGGCGTCCTCGTCTGAGGGCATGGTGACGGGCGTGAACGTGAGGCCGCCGACCTGGCGCACGAAGTCGCGGTGAACGTGCCCGTTGTGAGTCTCGATGAGTTCGAACCATCTCAGGAGCGTGGCCTCCTCCAGTGGAACCGCGTCACCCGAGAGCGTGGTCCGTGGATGGAGTATTGCCTCCCACGTCCGTGCACCTACGTGAAGTGCTGCATCCTCGATGGCGTGGTGTGGAGCACGCAGCACTCGAGCTGGATCGGGAAGGGCGACTTCATCGAGCTTGCGGATCTCCGCGAACGCCTGCGCCTGCGTGCGGCCATGGCCCCCGGTACGCACGAGCGACTCGAATGCGGCGAGCCCGGTGTCCGGCACGGTGAAGACGAGACGCCGGGTCTGGACCTGCTCGCTCTTGGATGAGGTCTGGTAGAGCCCGACGTCAGCGCGGGAGCCGACCGGGGTCGCGCCGATCTGTGCGAGAAGGGGCGTCGGGAAGTAGGACGGGGCTAGGTAGTTGGCAACGAGCTTGGCCTCTACGTAGATCCGGTCCTCGGCGCGCAGTTGCTGGGGTAGGTCTCGAACATCCTCCAGCGCTGTGGTGAGTTGCGGGAGGAGGAAGCTGGCAGCGTCCTGAGCGGTCCGCGGCTCGTACTTCGGTCCACCGCCGCCACTCGGTGCGGTCACGTCGATCTTGAGAGCCTCGCCGTTGACCAGCAGCGGCCGGCTCTGCGCCTCGGCACCTGCTTGTGACATCCCGCGCCCCTCCTACTCCCTCGTCAATGAGCGACTGCCTGTCCAGCCTGTTTAGCCGGGCCGGTGCGTTTCAGCGAGGCGGCGACCGTGGGATGGCTGACGCCAACCAACTCCGCGATCTGCCTGTTCGAGAGACCGATTCGGCTGCGCAACGCGCCGATCACCTTGTCACGCACTCGAGGGTCCGCGGAGCCGATTCGAGCAATCTCCTCCAGCAGGACTGCCTCGACGCCGGCGTCCCTCAGGACAGCTCGTCGCATCACCAGCGACCACATCCGCACCACGTCCGAACTGCTGTAGCCCTCCGTGAGCTCTGCGGCGAGCTCCCGGATCGACGGCGAGACCTCCCCAGCTGTAGTCGGAGCGCCGGCAGCGGCGTAGGCCAGGATCGCCGCGCGTTCGCCGACCCCCGGCAGTGAAAGCTCGACAGATCGGTCGAAGCGGCGGGCAACAGCTGGGTCCAGCAGTTGAGGATGATTGGTGGCCGCGACCAAGAGGCTGGTGTCGGGCCAGCGATCGAGCTCGACGAGCACGACGTTGACGATTCGCTTGAGCTCGCCGATGTCGGCGTCGTCGTCTCGCCGCTTTGCTATCGCGTCAAACTCATCGAGGAGCAGGACGCACGGGCCTGACTTCGCGTAGTCGAGCACTGCCTTGATGTTGCGGCCAGAGGACCCGAGGTAGCTTGAGACCACCGAGGAGAGGTCCAGGGTCACCAATGGCAGCGACAGCGACTGGGCGAGCCACCGCGCTGTCATGGTCTTCCCGACGCCTGGGGCTCCACTGAGTAGCAGGGTCCGGCTCAGCCCGATGCCGGCGCGGTATAGGTCTTCGCGTCGAGCCCATTCTGCGAGGATCTCACTGAGTTCGGCTTTCGACGCGTGGTCGAGTACCAGGCCGTCACCATCGGGAGTCGCGTCGACCTCCGCCAGCTGGATCGCGGTGTCGCCCTCGGTGGGGATTGTGCCTCCGGTGAACCGCAGCTCGGTTCCGGTGCTCGCCGCGACCATCGCCTCATGCAGGGCAACCCGGAATGCTTCCGCGTCGTGCACAGCTGGCGGTACGGTCCTCAGCAGCCGCGAGGCTAGTTGCCGAACTCCTGCGCTATGTCCGCGAGTACCGACCCGGACCAAGTCGAGCACCGCCCGCTCTAGTCCGTCATCAGAGTGGTAAGAACTGCTTCGCCTTTCGGTCACCCTTACCACTCTAACCCGTTCGCACCGACCCGGCCCGCGCGACCGCGCGAATGCCATGGAAGAATTCGTGCCATTCGTGTACCCGGTTACCACGTCCGAGGCTGGCGACGCGACGGTTGGCCGCACGATAGATCGGCTGGCGGCCGGGCTGGCACTGGCGCGAGCAGTGGATGTGCTGGGCATGGCTCGGGACCTCGTCACCTGTTGTGCATCGACTCGACCCAGCGGTCGATCAAGTCATTGACCCAGCGGCCTGTGCGCGACCACCGGCGGCCTCCACCCGCGTGTTGGCCATGTGTTGCGTCCAGGGTCGGGTTCAGGCGTGTGAGGTCGGTGCGCGCGTCGCCGGCCGCGGTGGCCTGCTCCGTGGTGCAGTAGGGCTGGGTCGTGTGCGAGCTGTGCTCGAGGTGGTGCGCCGCAAGGCTGAACCGGAGTGGCGCGGGCGCGGGCTGTCCGCCGGGATGGGCGACCAGGGTGACGAACTGCTCGAGCTGGCCTGCACTGACGCCTGCGCATAGGGTAGCGACGTTGGGTCGCCCCGAGACGGGCTCGCGGCCGGCCTGGCGGATGTACTCGGGGTCGTCGAGGTCGCCGCTCATCTCTAAGGCGACCTCGGTCATGCTGATCTGGCCTGAGCAGGCCAGGCACGGTCGGCCAGGAACCACCGTCTGCACGCGCCGCGTCGCGCCCCTCATACCGCCGGTAGGCAGGGTGTCGATGGCGATGCCGCCGTCAATGACCGGGATGAGGTCGGCGTAGGCGATCGCGTTCAGGATCGCGCGGGGCCAGGGCCGGTCGACGCAGCTGAAGATAACGTCGTAGTCGAGCGCGGATGCAAGGCCGGTGGGAGTGCAAACGCTGTCGGCGTGCCGGTGCACTCGCAGTGTCGGCGCCGTTGCCGCCCGGTGGGCGAGCCGGGCGGCAACGTCGATCTTCCGGCGATGCAGTCGTGCGTCGCGACGGGTGGCGCCGATCATCCTGTCTCGGTTCAGTTCCTCGACGTGGTCGTAGTCCATGACTCCGATCTCGAGCAGGCCGGTGGCTGCCAGCCGTTGGACGATGTCGAGGCCGACGCTGCCCACGCCGACCACGAGGACTCGGAGCCTGGTGATGTCGCGGTGGAGGTCTTCGCCCCACGCGGCAATGGTCCGCGCTTGGGACCGTTCGTCGATCACGGTCCGGACGAGGTCGTCGTTCCACGCGTTGGCCATCGTGGGCCCGACACGACGCACAGAGCCGGCCCAGCGGGCCGTGCCATCGACCCACACGCGTGCAGACCAGGTGTTGTCGCCGGCAAGTGTCATTCCGACAAGCGGGAGCCCGGTCAGCTGCTGTACGAGTCCGGCGTACGAGGACTCGCAGTCGGCGTCAGGTCCGCTCATGGCCTGCCATCCACGGGCACCGGGGTGGCTGTGCAGCAGCACGACACCGCGACCGGCACGTGCGGCTTCGCCGGCGACCCGTAGCACGTAGCCTCCGGTGATCGTGGCGTTGCCGTGCACCTCCCGCTCCCCTTCGTGGGGTAGCTCGACCGTGGCGATGATCCGGGTGGTCCGGGTCGCGCCGGTGGAAGGAACGTAGGTGGCCAGGCAGATGTCCTCCTGGCCGTCGGGGCGAAGGAGGTGCGCGGCGAGCTCGGCGTGGACGGTCTCGTTCATCGCGACCGAGTGCGCATACGTCCTCGAGGCCTTGCTGCTCAGCGGCGCCGCGCTCGGTGCTCGCTTCTCACGCGTGCGGCAGGCCAGGGTTCGGACCAGAGCCTGGGCGTTGCGTCGGGCGGCCACGTTAGGCCGCCTGGCCGAGGACGCCGCGGACGTGGGCGAGCCAGATGTGGATGGGCTTGCGGGTCAGGTTCCACGGTCCCGAGTCGCGGGAGTGGCGGCGCCACCCAGGGGCGCAATCGGTGGTGTCGGTGTTGGTGTGCGCGAAGGTGACCTCGTCGGGAAGGTGGATCCAGTGCGGTGGCACCATCGGCCAGGACCGGACCTCGCTCACACTGACGCCG
>NZ_BAAAZH010000031.1:59477-101498 GCF_039536805.1 Nocardioides fonticola
TCGCGTTGCCGCAACGGGCCGGCCGAAGGCCTTCCTCCTCGAGGTCGGCGAGGAACCGTTCGACCCCGTCAGCAGGGGAAGGCCCGGCGCTCATCAGGCGACCTGAGCGCTCTGACGTACGGTGACGAACGCGTCGCCGTTCTTGAGGTTGATGACCTTGTCGTCACCGAAGACCTCGGTCTGACCGTGCTGCTTGACCATCGCAAGGTCGTACTGCGCCGGGTCGACACCGGCCATCCAAAGCAGGGCCGAGGCCTGCTCATGGTCCTTCGCGGTGGTGAAGGACACACCGTCGATGGTGATGGTCACCCGACGACCGTGGTGCCCGTTGTTCTCGTAGCCGTTGTCGTGGCCGTTGTTTGCCGTGTTGCCGTTCATGTCTCCTCCTGAGGCATGTGTCGAGGCGGGAGTTCCTGTACACGGAGCGCACAGGAACGTGCGGGTGCTGCTGCAAAGTGGTCCTGCGAAGACACCTGTCCGGGTGACCGGGGATCCGGCGGGGTGCCCGAGTAGAGATCGGGCACCCCGCGCGGTCACTTCTCGTTGCGGACGCCCTTGTGCTGGTTCGGGCTGCCGTCGAGGATGCGGCCGGTCTTGGTGTCACGCTTGAACCACGTGCCGTTGACCTTGAACTCGCTGCGGCCCTTGACCGCACCGATGCGGTGGCCCTTGCCGGTGTTCTTTGCCACTGCCCATTCACCTCCTCCCCGAGAGCCCCGGACCATCCCGACGTCCTCTCACTAGGTAGTCGAGACGGGGCTGGGAGGTGTTAGCGGCAGTCCTCGCAGCGGCCGTTGACCAGCAGGTGCGGCTTGAACTTCAGGTAGCACCCGCCCTCGCACATGACGAGCTCGTCGTCGCGGCGCTCGCAGCGGCACTTCCCGCACACCGGGCAGTGGATCTGCCCGCAACGCTCGCACGGGTAGCCACGAACCTTGCGGATCTGGCCGCAGCAGGTGATCTCCTGCTCAGGGCGCTGGTCGAAGTCACGGCGCTCTGTCGGGTGGAATCGCTCGACTCCCCACAGGTCGGTGTCGGCGAGCACGCCGATGACCCGACGTGCCGAGACCGCGACGGCGTCGAGGTAGAAGGTGGCCCGCTCGCCCCACGGCGTCGCCCAGAAAGACCGTTGCTGGAGTGCCCTCGGCTCGATCTCGACGCCCGCTGTCTGCTGCGGGCCGGTCTGCGCGGACGAGAACAGGTGTTGCAGTGGGTGGCCCGTTGGCAGGGTCTGGCCCGGCCATGGGTAGACCTTCGGCCACCCCTTGTGTGGGTCGGGCCGGACGCTGGCGTAGCGCACAACGGCGCGGTTTTCTGCCTCGCCGAAGGTCGTCGTGGTGTCGACGACGATGATGGTGCCCAGACCGGGCAGGCGCGTGGCCAGCGCGATCGCGCAGGCAGGGATACTTGCCTGGGTCGCGTTGTAGAGGTCGACGACATGTCGCGCCCGGATCGGGCCGCTGCCCACGATGGCGGAGACTGACGACTCGGCGAGCAGGAGACGCTGTGCGATCTGGTCACACAACGTCTCCAGCGCCCTCTCGGGTGCTGGCTGCTCGAAGAGCCAGTCGAAGATCTCAGGCACCTGCTCCACTAGCCAGTGCCCAAGCTCGTGAGCCAACGTGAAGTTCTCCCGCCGAGAGTTGTCGGTCGGCGCGTAGAGGATAACCCCGTCCTTGAGGAACGAGAGGCCGTCGCACGCACCGCCGTCGGACCGCTTCTCGGTCAGGTGATCAGCTCCGGTCACCTTGAGCCCGAGGTCCGTACGCATCGTGGCCAGCGGGTCGACCGCGAACCGTGCCTGCGCATCCGGAGCCATGCCGGCGAGCGCAGCTGCGACACAGTCCTCGATCGTCTTCAAGCTGGATCGCCCTTCCGTACCGGTGCGGCTGCTCAGTCCGACTCGAGAGTCCGGACGAGGGTCTCAAGCGAATCGAGCATCTGCTCGGCCCCGGGCTTTTCGCCGCGGTGCACAGTGGCCAGCATTCGCGTGCGCAGCATCGTGTTCGCCATGCTCGGCGAGATCCGTTGCGCCAGCGCGAACCGCTGCACCAGGTCGGTGAATCGCTTGGTCGCTGTCACTCGTTCGGCTACCACGTCCAGCGCCGCCGGCTGAGCCGCCGGTGCGCCGACCAGGTCGTCGGGGCTGACGCCCAGCTCCTCGCCGATTGCCCGGATGAGTGCCGGAGACACGTCGGATGCCACGCTGGTCCGCCAACGGAAGACGTCAGCGGCGTCGACCTTCCAGCCCCGCTCCCTGAGTCGCGCCGCCAAAGCTGTCGGCTTCACGCCTTGGCGCGAGCACAACTGAGTGAAGGCCGTCGAGTCGAGGCGGAAGGTTGCGTCAGGTACGAGGCCGAGCGCTGCGGCGACCGGGTCCTCCTGCAGGGGCGGTGCACCGTGGATGGCCGCCCACACCAGGTCGTCGAGCTCGATCATCTTCGAAATGGCTTCACGCTGGTACGGCGCCAACGACGCCAACATCTGCTCTCTCTCCGGTCCTGGCGGCATCTCCATCAGGCGCTCCAGGGTGCTTTCCAACTGCTCGGCCGGGCTACGGCTCCAGCGCAGCCCAATCCCCGCCTTCCGCTCCTTCTGGGGCTCCACTGCGGGCCGCTTCGGGTCATTGAATTCGTTCTCGTTCATCGCTCACCTCCTCGGGCGTCCAGGATCTTGCTCAGTTCGGATCGAGCAGCCATCAGGTGCTGCCGTACTCGCGAGTCCGAGACCCCCATCTCTGCGGCGATCTCCTTTGATGTCTGACCCTCACTCTTCGCCTTCATCAGCACGTCGTGCTCGACGGGGTGGGTAGTCCGTAGCTCGGCAAGAGCCTCACGCACCTCAGTGACGGTCGCGATGCGAGCCTCAGCCTCCTCAAACACGACCAACGGATCTAGAGCGAGATCATCACCACCGAGACGTTCACCCTCGAGCGGTGTGGCTTCCTCCAGGCGGAGACGCTCATGCTGGTGCGCCGACGACTTCCAGAGGTCGTAGATCTTCATCTTCACCGCGTGAACGAGGAAGGCCTCCCAGTTGCGGACGCCAGTCGGCTTCTTGGCCACGATTGTCAGCATGACCGCTTGAACGATGTCCTTCGCCCGCTCCTCGTCGCCGCGCAGCATGCTCAGGGCCATGCCCCACATGGCATCCCCGTGCTGGAGGTAGACCGCTCCGATATCGAGATCAGCAGGCTCGACACCTGGCATAGAAGCCGCTTGATCTTGCGGTTCCATCTCCACCTCCCCCGTGGACCGCGCATGCCGGTCCGGTTTCTAGAAGGTAGACGAGAGGGGCCGACGGATCGTTAGCGGAGGACAGCACACCAGCTCAACTACTACCCCGAGCTGGGCGCACAGCCGCTCGAGAACGCGGCTTCAAGCGATGGTGAGTCACCACTGTCGACAACCACGTACAGGAGTCAGAGTTCTACGCCCGGTGTTCACCGACGTCCACCTTCGAAACTGCCGCGCGTGGTCCGGCGCGGTCCTGGCCATCGTGGAGGACCACCATCTCGGAACCACTGGGCTGAGGTTCCGAGCATCCACCTTCGAGGGTGTGGTCCGCACGGTCATCTCATCGAGCAGGGCCGATGCTGCCAATCCTGATCCGGCGGCACCGAGCAGCCTCTGCTGATCGCGGTTCAACATGGCCGGTCCAGGCCTACCGGCTCGGTCCGGCGACCGCGACGCGCTGGGTGTCCTGGTCGTGACGCCGGCGTGCGGTGTCGGTGCGTGCCTGCTCGATCGCGGCGAGCTGCAGGGGGCTGGACCGCCCGGAAGCCGCGGCCGCGGCTTCAGACGTTGCGGTAGCTGCCGGGTCCTCGTTCGGGACGCTGGTCGCCTTGACGTAGTGCTCGTCGAGCTGGTCGACGATCCGGTTGCAGGCCGCTTCCAAGCGGGGGTTGTTCGCGACCTTCGTCAGGCTGTACATGACCGTCGTGTGGTCCTTGTTGAAGAAGGCCCCAATGGCGGGCAGGGTGAGGCCACCGCGGCGCGCGGCGGTCATGGCCACCGCGCGCGCATCGGTGACGGCACGGTGCCGGTCCGTGCTGAGGACGGCGTCTCTGGTGGTCCCGAATGCCTGCGCAGCCGAGGCGACTGCGATGGCGCACAGGCCGTCGGGACCGACGTCGGCGACCTCGCCGTTGGCGGTCCCGACCGCGTTGACCTGCGTGGCCAGGGCCAATGCGAGAGATCTCAACTGATCGGCACTCATCTGCTCCAGCGTGTAGCTGAGGGCCGCCTGGTTGTCTTCGGCGACCAGGGCTGCAAACGCGGCCGCCTGCCGGACGCTCAGCCCGTCATCAGTGGCCTCGTCGAGTGCGTCTGTCGGGGCGTGGTCGAAATCGTCGCGGTCGACGTCGACGAGCCGGAACCGTCGACTGTTGTCAGGTGTGACCATCGGTCATCACCACCTCTCGTGAGAGCCGTCGGGCTCGTGCTCGCCGGGCGTGGGCTTCCCTTGCGTGACGTGTTCGGAAGGCTGGCTAAGCACGGGCAGTTCGCCCGCCCGCTCCACGTCGTCGCGGTACCGCTGTCGGCGACCCCGGCGCACCGAGTTGGCCGCGTGCGCCTCGTCGCGCTCGCGGCGCGGGCGTGGCTGGTGCTTGCCGGGTTGGCAGGCGTCGCCGAGACGGTCCCTGAGTCGCTCGAGGAACCCAGGCAGGCCGTAGCGGTGCCAGTCCTCCAGCGCGGCGGGGTTGATCGCGAACGAGGTGTAGTAGCGAGTGCACGCAAGTACCGCGAGGTCGTGCACCAGGTGTGGATGCGCGGGCCAGCACTCCGGGATGCCGGGACGAGTCACGTTCCACAGATGCTGCTCGTTGACCCACATCGCGACCAGGTCCAACCATGCCCACAGCTCGGCGCGCATCAGACCCGTGCAGGTGCCCGGGTCCCACGGGCGCGGCATCTGCGCGAGCTCGCGTAGCGCTTCCTCATCGGCCGGCGGCTCGACGCTGGCCTGCTGGAGCTGCTCCATCGCGGTGCGGATAGTCGGACCAGGCTCGGGGAACGGGCTTACCATCAGCCCGACCAGCGGCATCATCGCGTTGCTGCTCGACGTCACGCCGCCGGCCGCCGCGGCACGGCTGGCGATCCGCGAAGGATGCGTTGTATTCACCGGTGGCTCCCGCCTTCTACTTCGGCATCCCGAGTCGCGCCCGAGTCCGCGCGACGGTCTCCGTCACGGACAGCGGCTCGACCGGGTCGATGGTCTCGATCAGATGTCCGGGCTGCGCGGTGGCGCGGTCTTGTCCGCGGGCGTCGAGGCGTGCGCGCCTCTGGGCGGCCAAGAGCTCCTTGCCGCGCTTGCCGTCGATGCAACGGTGCAGGTTCGCGATGATCGGGTCGTACATCTCCGAGAGCACCAGCGCCTTGCGGGGCTCGATGCGCCGCAGCTCGGCTGGCTCCAGGATCGGAACCCGGCGCTGGTCATAGGAGCGGTCCATGACGCCGAACAACTCGTGGCCCCGCGAGGAGTAGCGGGTCTCGGTGTGGGTGGTCGACCCGATCAGGTCGGAGAGCTCTTGATAGAACCGAATGTCCTTGCCGCCACCGAAGACGACCAGGTTGTTCGACAACCCGTAGATGGTGCGGGCCTCGTCCTCGCCGTAGCAGACCACGAACTGCCGCCACGTCTGCGCGGCCAAGATGAAGGACAGGCCGAGGGCTCGCTCGTTGGCCAGCCTGGTCGACAGAGTCGGGATCGGGGCGGTCGAGGGCAGCTCGTCGAGACAGGCCAGGAACGGCGGGCACAACCGACCGACCTCGGAGGTCTCCCCAAGCCGCCGGGCTGTGTCGAGGATCTGCTCGGTGACTGCGGTCATCAGCGGTGAGGCGCTGGCGTAGGGGTCCTCGCGACCCAGCAGGTAGATCGTGCCGCCGGAGCGGATCAGGTCTTCGAGGTTGGTCGCGGGCCGTGCCGGGGTGGGCACGCACCGTTCGCGGATGGAGCGCTGGAAGAACAGCGCCATCGCCTGCTGCACCGTGGTGATCGTGTTGCCCGCGGTCCGTTCGTCGCCGTACAGAGCGCCGCGGAGCAGGCCGTCCCACAGCGGCTCGGCTGCCGGGTGGGTGCGCAGGATCTCCTCGGCTTGGGGGTACTCGCGCGGGCTGGAGACCCACAACAGCACCTCCTCGAGGTCGCGGCCGGCGATCGCGGCGGCGTGGAAGTAGGCCTGCAGCACCTTCGCGCACTCCCCGGCGTAGAACCGGGCCGCCTGGTCAGAGGACTGAGCGGTGGCGCCCTTGATCGTCCCGGCCGCGAAGGCCTTGGCCTGCCGCTCGGCGAACATGGCGTTCTCGCACCCGGCGATCACGTCCACCACCAGCTCGGGCACCCCGGGGGCGAGCCCGAACGGATCGAGCACCGCGACCGGCCCGACCTGCTGACGGGCCTCGAGGGTGAGGAACAGATCCTCCGGTTTGGTCAGGGTCACCAACGCGCCGCCCGGCGCATCCAGCAGCGCGGGTACCAGCAGGTCGAGGGTCTTGCCGGAGCCCTGCGGGCCAAAGACGCAGGTGGTGCGGTCGAACGGCACCCACAGTTCGGGGCCTCGGCGTCCGGCGCGGCCGAGCCGCCAGCCGACGTCAGTGGGGTTTACGTGCTTCAGACCAAGGCTCATCGCAAAAGTCCGTTCCGGTTGGTGCGGGCATAGAGATCGGGTCGGATCTGGTCGGCCCGCTTGCGCAGAGGTGTCAGGCCGAGGGCCTCAGCGGCCTGCGTGGCGGTGGCCAGTCCGTGGCGCGAGTTGGCGCCGATGACGTCGCGCATCCACATCGCGACCACGACGGTGGCGCCGATCGCGAGGACCTCCCCGATCACGGCGAGCACCCACATCACCGCATTGCCCGGCAACCCGGCAGCGACAACATCCGTTAGGCCGGCGCCGAAGCGGCCGCGCAGAAGACCGCCGTAGGCACTCGCGAGATGGCCGTTGGGCCACGCGAAACTACCTGAGGTCGCCCATCCGACGAGCCCTTGGACCGCTAGAGGCGTGATGAGGAAGACGAAGACGCCAACGAGAACGAACCCGATCGCGAACTCGCCCGTCGAGGGTGCGGTGTTGGCGAATCGGGCGCGACGGGACCGCTCCATGCTCATCGCGACACCGCCATCGGACTACGAGCCGGTGCCTGCCAGCGGTGACACGGCCGGTCCATCGGACCCCGCGCATCGGGTACGACCGGCACGGTGCCGAGCGGCCAGTCCAGCCGACCCTGCCCGTCGAGAGCTGCCGTCTCCACCGCGTCGGCGTGCTCGGGGCGGATCAGCCCCAAGCAGGTGATGTCGCCTTCAAGCAGTGGCCGCTCGATCAGCCGGTTGCCTCCGTAGGAGGTGAGGATGACGCGGGCGGTTCCCAACGGCAGCAGGTTGAGCCAGCCGTCGTCCTTGAGGTCGATGTCGTCGACCACGACCAGACAGGTGCCGCGTCGGCAGGCACCGCCGAGTGGCCGTGTGAGGTTGTCGGGGTACTCCGGGTCCTCGACCAGGTCGGACCACTCCGTAGGCCCCTGGGCAAAAACATGGGCGTGCCGCGCGGTGTCGGCCAGCCACCAGCGCGTCAGGTAGCGGGCGAGAGTGGTCTTTCCGCGGCCGACGCCGCCGATCAGTAGCAGAGGCCGGGTGCTGTTCGTGTCGAACCCGGCGGGCTGGCCATCCACGGTCGCGCCGATGCGTACGTCCATGTCGGGACAGGCAACGCAACCTGCCGCGGATCGGACACCACTGCGGCAACAGATTACGCGCGGCCGGCCGGTCACGACGATATGGCCCCGAGTTAGGCGACTGCGGCGGGCATGCCGCCGAGGTCGAAGCCAGCCTTGGGAAGCGCCCAGGTCACCGATCCGGACGGTGTGTGGACGTCGGCGAACCCGACACAGCCGTAGACGCCGTTGGCCGAGCAGCCGAAATCGTTGCCGAAGATCTTGCCGTTCCCGACGTAGATCGCGACATGGCCGACTCCATCGCCGCGGTTGTAGGACACCACCGCCCCGACGGGTGGGAGCGGGTCGAGGCCGGTGCCGTGGGCCTGGGCGAGGCCAGCGTTGATGATGCCTTGGGCGACGTCTTGGCCGTTGCCGTAGCCACGGCCGACCCCCGGTCCGCCGTACAGGGCGTCGACGACCTTCGGGCATTGCCCGGAGTAGGTGCAGGGTGCGCCGTGGGTCCACGACAGTCCGCACAGGCCGCCTGGGGTGTGCTGCATCGCGTTGATCCGTGCCGACAGGGCGGCTGAGAGGTCGCCGGCAACGGTGATCGCCGAGGCCGCGCAACTAGCCCCGGTGTCGGCGACCGGTGTCAGCGCGCCGGTGCCGACTGCGGCGGCGACCGCTTGGCGGGCCTGGTCGAGGTACTGGTGGTAGTCGGCGTGCTCGAAGGGGAGCCAGTCGGCGAACTTCGCTTCCCCGGACCCGAGTCGCCCGGAGTAGAGAGCGAAGGCGTAACGGGCGTTGAGCAGCGGGTCGAAGATGTCGCCCGGCTGGTTCCAGCCCGGCACCAGCCCCTGGTGGCTGGCCGCCATCTGCCACAGCCCGAAGTGGGTGCCGTTACTGGCGTTCGGGTTCCAGCTCGACTCCACGTGCGCGATTGCCACCGCGGTCACCAGGTCCTCGCCTCGGAACCCGGCTTGGTAGGCCGCCTTCGCGGCTACCTGCGCGCCGCTGCTGCTGTCGGTGGCCGCGACGTTCTGCAAGACCACTGAGCCGGCATCGCCGTACGTGCTGGGGCACGGAGGGCAGGTGGTCCCAGTGTCGATGTTCTCCACACCGGCACCGCTGGTGACCGATGTCGGACCGCCAGGTCCGGCACCGTTCATCGCCATGCGCGTGAACAGGGCTGGATGATCGGAGTGGACGGCCGCCTTGCTGATCTCCCAGGTCTTCTCGATGCTCACCGGAGCGGCGTAGAAGTTGTAGATCACCCCGGAGTCCTTGGTGTGGCTGAACCCGGCGGCCTGCATCTTGGCCGCGGCCGACTCGGGGCCGTCCCCGGGGTGGGAGTTCATGTCGCCGCCGAGGAAGACCGGTCCGTAGGCAGCGAGCTTGGCAGCCAGCTGGACCAGGTAGTCCATTCCTTGCCCGTACTGGGTGGCGCGCGTGAACGGCTGGTCACCCCACTGGGAGTTGGGGTAGCGGAAGGGGTTGGTCATCTGGTGGGAGGAGATGACGGAGACCACGGCACCGTCGGTGCGTTGGAAGACTCCCCAGATCGCCCAGCGGCCCCAGTTCTTGTTGGAGCCGTGGAAGATGACGTGGTCGTCTTGAACGATGCGCACGCGGCCGCCGGCGAGCATCTTCCACGTGTCGGTGCGCCACATGATGGCGTTGTCGAGCGATCGGGCTCCGCCGTCCGCGGCTCGGACGGGCGTCGGGTCGCGGTAGGCCCCGTACCCGGGGGCGTCGGCTTGCATCTGCGCGATCGGTACGTCGCCGACCTCGTTGAGAGTGATGAAGTCAGGGGCCGGGGCCGCGAGCGCACGCACGCCCGGGGTGAAGCCGCTGCGGAGCTTGATGTTCGCGTTGGCGATCAGGATGTTGCCGTTCACCCGGCCGCCAGGTGTGGCGTTGATGCTGGTCGGCATCACCCCGAGGTCGTTCCCGGTCCCTGCCTGACCGGTGCTGGCGGCGGTGTCTCCTGCGCTCGGGCCGTTGGTGAGCTGTGCGCTGGTGTAGACGAACGGATGGTCGGTGTAGTCGTGGGCGTTGTCCTTAGTGGACTGGTCGACCACGGTGCCGGAGAAGGTGACCGTCGGCGAGCCCATGATCCAGTCGATCTGGTTGTCGTCGGTGTTCGCGCTGCTCCAGCCACTCCCCGCGGTGGTGAGGAAGAGGTTCTTGAACCGGGCCTTGTCGTTCATGTCGCCGGTCAAGAACAGAGGCGTGGTCGGCTCGCTGGTCTGCAGCTGTCGCAGCGCGTTCGCTTCGGCTCGGACGGCGTCGTCGCGCATGGCGTCGTTGCCGTTGACCACGTCGGCGGGGTTGTGGGTGTTGAGCACCCAGATCGAGCCGAGGCCCTTGGTCGAGGTGAACCGCACCAGCGGGATCTGGACCGTCGGGCCGCCGTACTTGATCGCGACGTAGCGGACCTCGGCTACGGTCCACACGCCCGGCTGGTAGGCGATCGAATCGGCGGTCGCCGGCTTGCCGTGGGCGTGGCCCTTCACGATCGCCCACGCACCGTGGGTGGCGTTCAAGAACGCCTGCGCCTGCACCGACTCGAACTCCTGGAAGCCGATGATGCTGGCCCCCGAGGCACCGATCTTGGCCACCATGTTCGGCACCCGAACGGCGTAGGGCTGCTCGCCCGGATGCGGGTTGGACTTGTAGTGCGAGGCGCCGCGCCAGTTGAGGGTGCCGATCCCGAACATGCCGCCTGGGCTCGTCGCTGCGGTGCCGCAGGCAGCCTGAACCGCGGCAATGTTGGCGTTGCCCATGCCGAGGAACAGCAGCATCAGGGGCGCCATTAGCAGCAGCGGCAGCCCGAGCGCGACCTTCTTCACCTCTCCCAGCTCCCCATGCTCGGGGCACCGTGGGTGCTCTGGTTCGCGTCAGTACCGTCAGCAATCTCGCGAACATTCATGAGTTTGTCTCTAGGCACTCAGGTTCGATCCGCGGCATTTGCGGCCTCGAATCGTGTTTGTGCAGGTGACGTCAGTTCCTCGCCCGCTCGGGTGTGAAGTGATAGATCTTCACTCAGGCTGACGCTTTCGGTGTAGCATCGACGCATGGTCGGCTCCTTTGAAGTCGGTGACTGATGGGTCTGGTGGCGCTTCCGGGTGGCGGCACCGGGGATCTGGTGTTGTCGAGTGCGCAGGCGGCCGAGGACTTCGAGCAGGAGATCGTCGACCAGTACGCACTGGCGATGTCGGCAGCGGGCCTGAGTGATGGGCACATCCGCCAAACCCGTGCGGTGGTGATCGAGTTCGCCCGGTCGCTGACGAAGCCGTTGTGGGAGGCGACCTGTGCGGACGCGGACGCGTTCATGGCCGAGCAGCGCCGGCTGGGGCACAGCGTCGCCACGAGGGCGGGCAAGGCCGGCACCATGTCGCTGTTCTACGAGTTCGTGATCGCCCGTTACGAGGGCACGATCCGCCGTGCGACCGGCGTGCTCGTCGAGCAGCCGATCGATGAGTTCAACCGCCAGTCCGGTGCCTCGCTGGCCAAGGTCCGGGTCCCGCCGTCGGATGAGGAGATCGACTCGCTGTTCACCGCCTGGCGTGGCTCGATCCCGCAGGCCCGCAAGTACCTGCCCGCGGCCCGCGACTACTTCGCGGCCTCGCTGTGGCGCCGGCTCGGGCTGCGGATCAACGAGACCGCCATGCTCGACATTCGCGATTGGCGTCCCGACCTGGGCGAGTTCGGCAAGATCCACGTCCGCTTCGGCAAGGGCAGCCGCGGACGCGGGCACAAGCCACGGCTGATACCAGCGATCAACGGCGCCGACCAGCTGATCGACTGGTGGCTGGCCGAGGTCCGGCACCAGTACGGCACGGACTGGGACAACCCGGACGCGCCGATGCTTCCCTCCGAGCGGTTCGACCGGGACTTGGACCGGTGCGGTCGCGTGGGCACGAACGCGTTGCGCCGTGGCCTGGCCATCCACGTCGACCAGTGGCTGCCGGCATGGTCGGACCGGATGACGCCCCACGTCCTGAGGCACTACTGCGCCTCGTCGCTGTACGCCGTCGGCATGGACATCAAGGCGATCCAGGAGCTGCTGGGCCACGAGTGGTTGGCCACCACCTCGGGCTACATCCACGTACGTAGCGAGCACATCGTGCACGCGTGGAACAGCGCCAACGATCGTGTCGAGGCCCGTCTGCGACTCCAGGCCGATTGAATCCCGACGACCGAAGGAGAGGATCAAGATGCAGTGGAGCCTGCGGCTTCGGGCCGCCGAGCGAGGGATATGGAAGTCCGCGCAGCTGCGCCGGATGCTGGCCGACGCCGGCCTGGAGATCAGCGCCGGGAAGATGTCGTCGTGGTGGGCAGGCACCCCGCCGACGATGCGCCTGGAGGAGCTCGACGTGCTGTGCACGGTGCTCGAGTGCACCCCGAATGACCTGATGACCCCCGAGCCCGACAGGGTCGCCGCCCGCCGCGTCCGCGACGCCGACACAGTCAACGGGAACGGGAACGGCGATGACAAACCAAACGGTGGCGGGACCGGTCCGGCGGTGAGCCCGCGGTTCGGCAAGCCACGGTCGACACCGCCGCTGTAGACGCTCTCTGTGATACCGACGACGTCGACCACAGATGCGACGAGGACTGCATGCCGGCGCCGGGACCTGACGCGCCGTTGCGGCTGCCGCCGCGGTGCAACAGTTGCCAGGCCAACCCGGTCGCGTGGACCAGTCCCCGGGTCGACTTCTGCTACCAGTGCCTGCCCGGTGGCCCGTTCCCCTCTCCGTCCTGCCGCTGGTGCGGGACGGCGAAGAACTACTTCAGCCAGGGGCTCTGCATCCTGTGCCATCCCCGCAGCCCGCAACGGCCCGGGGCCTGCAAGGGCTGCATGGCCTGGGGCGTCTACCCGCGCTACAACTGGACCTGCTGGCCGTGCCGATGGTGGCGCACCCACTACCCCGAAGGAGTGTGCGACTTCTGCGCACGAACCGCGCGGATCGGGAACTCCGGGGCTTGTCGGCTGTGCGTCGAGCAGGCCCAGATGACCCAGGAACCCGGCCGGGCGCTCGACTACGCAGGGGCCAACCGGCACAGCCAGCAGCTGTTCTTGGCCAACATGCTGTTCAAGAAGCGCATCACCCCACGCCTGGGGCCCGAGCCCAACCTTCGACCTGGACCGCGTGCCCGCAAGGCGAGCACGGCGAGCGTTCGAGCCGGCACCGAGCCGTGGAAGAGCCGCTACAAGAACCAGCTGCCCTATCCCGCCGGAACCAGATTCGAAGACGAGGCATCGGTGCAACTGGCCCTGTTCGACATGGGCCCCGACCCCGAGGCCGTCCGCCGACGTGTCCTGCTCGAGGACAGCGAGCTGACTCGCTTCTGCGCCGCGATCGTCGACGAGCATGCCGAGCGCTACGGCTGGTCGGTGCGGCAACGCAACGACGTGACCCGCTCGCTGCGGCTGCTGCAGACCCTGCGCGAGACCCCGGCCGCGAAGATCCGCGCCAGCGACGTCATGCAGCTGCCTCGCTACGACGGCAACATCGTCTCGACCATCGACGTGCTCGCCGAAGCCGAGCTGCTCATCGAGGACCGCCCCAGCCGGGTCGAGGTCTACTTCGCCGCCAGGACCGCCGGCCTGCCGCCGCTGATGCGCGAGCACCTGGAGTTGTGGCTGCAGGTCATGCTCGACGGCTCCCGACTCGCACCCCGACAAGTACCCCGCGACCCCCAGACCGCCCGGATCCAGATCATGGGCTTGGTCACCGTCGTCGACGCGTGGGTCGAGGCCGGCTACCAGTCCTTCGCCCAGGTCACCCGCAGCGACATCGAGCACGCCCTGGAGCCACTGGCCCCGGGACGACGGCACGCTGCCGAGCTCGCGCTGAGGTCGCTGTTCAAGACCCTCAAGGGCCGGCGCCTGATCTTCGCCAACCCCATGCGCGGCATGAAGCACACGCCGCTCGCGGGCACCATCCCGCTCGCGCTGGACCCCGCCGTGATCCGCGCCGAGCTCAACCACCCCGACCCGGTGGTCGCACTCGCCGTCGCACTCGTCGCCTTCCACGCCCTGACCGGAAAGCAGCTGCGAGCAGTCCTGCTGACCGACATCGTCGACGGCCGGCTCACGATCGGCGAACGTGAGATTCCCTTGGCCGCGCCAGTCCGGACCCGACTCGCGGCCTGGCTCGACCACCGCCAGCGTCGCTGGCCGGGCTGCATCAACCCCCACCTGCTGGTCAGCAGACGCACCGCACCAAGGCTGGTGCCCGTCGGCCACAGCTTCCCCTGGCGCGGCATCACCCTCCGACCCCAAGCGCTGCGCGAAGACCGCATCCTGCACGAAATCCACGCCACCGGCGGCGACATCCGCCGCATCTGCGACCTGTTCGGCCTCAGCGTCGAAGGCGCCACCCGCTACCTGAAAACCGTCGAGCATCCCGACCTCACCATCGAAGGCGAACGGGTCACTCAGACCTAAGACGTCTTCAACGCACACGAGCGACCTCCAGGACAGGTGGACAACCAGGAGCCAGCCCAGGCGCCGTAGCGGTCGCGTCGAGCGAGTTGACATCCGCGGCACGACTGGCGTTAACATCGCTATATGGCGATGAAAGCGAAGCCGGTGGACACGCACACCAATGGCCTCGACGAGGCAGCGGCCGGCCGGGCAGCGGCCTGTCTGTTCCGCGGAATGAGCGACCCGTCGCGGGTGGCGATCCTGCGGCACCTGCTGCTCGGTGAGCACAATGTGGCCGAGTTGACCGCGCATCTGGGACTGGCCCAGTCCACGGTGTCCAAGCACCTGGCCTGCCTGCGCGACTGTGGACTCGTGGACTCGCGCCCGGCAGGTCGAGCGTCGGTGTTCTCGCTGACCCACCCCGAGGCGGTGCTGAAGGTGTTCGCCGCGGCAGAGGAACTTCTTGCAGCCACCGGCGACGCCGTGGTGTTGTGCCCCAACTACGGCGAAGGAACCGCCTGAGATGACCGCCCACACACACGCCGCCACCTACGTGGAGGACCCGGCCCGGCGCCAGCAGCTTGGCCGCCGTGCCCAGCTGCTCGCGGCCGCTTCGGTCTCCTACAACGTGATCGAGGCCGTCATCGCGATCACCGCCGGACTGGTCGCCGGGTCGATCGCCTTGGTCGGGTTCGGCCTGGACTCCATCGTCGAGGTCAGCAGCGGACTGATCATCCTGTGGCAGTTCCGCCACCCACTGCCCGAATCCCGCGAACGTCGCGCGCTGCGGCTGATGGCACTGTCGTTCTTCGCGCTCGCCGCCTACGTCACCTTCGAATCCGTACGCGCCCTGGCCACCGGGCACGACCCCGATCCCTCCCCGGTCGGCATCGGGCTGGCGGCGGCCTCGCTGCTGATCATGCCGTTCCTGTCCTGGGCCCAGCGCCGCACCGGCAGGAGCCTCGGCTCCAACGCCGTGGTCGCCGACTCCACCCAGACCCTGCTCTGCACCTACCTGTCCGCTGTCCTTCTGGTCGGCCTGATCCTCAACGCCACCCTGGGCTGGTCCTGGGCAGACCCGATCGCCGGCCTGGTCATCGCCGCCGTCGCGATTCGCGAAGGACTCGAGGCCTGGCGCGGCGACGGCTGCGCCTGCGCCCCCGCCTTGATCGACAGCCCTGCCACCGCCGCGACCCCGGAGGAAGCCTGCTCGTCTGACTGCTGCGGCCCAAGTGATCCCCCACGCCACAGCGATGTCCCGGCCGACCGGGCAGGTGTCTGACTGATGGGTGCCGGACACGGGCACGGAGCCCCCTCGGCGACCGCGGCCGGACGCTACCGCTGGCGGCTGGCGGTCACCTTCGCCCTGGTCGCCGCGTTCCTGGTCGTCGAACTGGTCTTCGGATTGCTGGCCAACTCGCTGGCGCTGATCTCCGACGCCGGCCACATGACAGCCGACGTTGTCGCACTCGGGGCAGCACTGGTGGCCACCAAGATCGCCACCCGACCCGACACCACGGGCCGGCGGACCTACGGGTCCTACCGGGCCGAGGTATTCGCGTCCGGTCTCACCGTGCTGATCATGCTCGGTGTGGCGGTGTACGTGGTGGCCGAGGCGATCGGGCGGATCGGGGAGGATCCAGAAGTCCAGACCGGGACGATGCTGGTAGTAGGCCTCATCGGCCTGGGGGTGAACATCGTGTCGATGCTGCTCCTGCGTCAGGGCTCCACCGAGTCCCTCAACGTCAAGGGCGCCTACTTCGAAGTGGTGGCCGACGCCGCCGGCAGCGTCGGTGTCATCGCCGCGGGGCTGCTCGTCATCTGGACCGGCCAGTCGTGGTGGGACACCGCCGTCGCGGTTGCGATCGGCGTGTTCGTCGCCGTCCGTGCCGTCGTGCTCGGCAGGCAGGTCCTCTCGGTCCTCGGACAGCACGTTCCCCACGATGTCGAGATGGAGCAGCTCATCGCCGACCTCGACGCCGTCCCCGGAGTCGGCAGCGTTCACGACCTGCACGTCTGGACGCTGACCTCCGGCATGAATGTCGCCACCGCCCACCTCGTCGTGGACGACGCAGCGAACGCCCACGCCGTGCTGACCAACGCGCAGTCGGTCCTGGCGACCCGACACCGGATCGAGCACGCGACCCTGCAGGTCGAAGCCACCCCAACCAAGCAGTGCCAAGAGGTCACGTGGTGAGCAGCCCGGCTCCCAGAAGGCCCTCGCTATGAGCCGACCCCAACGAGCGCGGCCCGCGTCAGCCACCCACGACACCAGGTTCCCCGAACCTAAGCACCCACGTACGCTCTGAGCGCCGTCGGCACTCAGGTTCGCGTCGAAACCGTCAATTTTCATGCGAACTTCTAACCTGCCGGGTCGATCGCCTCGTTGGTATAGGTCAGGCGCCGTTCCAGGGGCGTCAGCAGCGTCTGGACCTTGTACCGCTGGTCGCCCACCATCCACAGGGCACGGCCCTTCTCCTGCATGGCCCAGTTGGTGATCACGTTCTGCTGCATCTCTGAGAGGCCCATCAGCCGGCCGAGCTCGTCGGCGACGGACTCGTCTTGGCCCATGAGGATGCGGACGTCGGAGAGGTTGAGCAGGTCCTTGGCGATCTGGGCGGCCTGGCTGCCCTGGTCGCCGGCCGAGAGCGGATCCGACGGCTTGTGATAGGTCACGATCTGGATGTCGCCCTCGGTGCGCGAGAGCCGCAGGTTCGCATCCAGCGCCTCGACCGCTTCGAGGGAGAGCCGGGTCTGCAGCCACGCCTCGTCGCGCAGCACGATCCGTCGGTCGCCGGCTGCGGCGGCTTCGCGGATTCCCTGCCCCCACGAGTTCAGACACATCAGCGCGATCCCGACGGCGACCTTGTTGCCGGTGGCGTGCAGGGAGCGCAGCGACAGCGTCTGGATCGGGGCACGCCAGTCTGGCTGGAAGGTCGACTCGGAGTCGAACATGCCCTGCAGCGACCCCTTGCACAGTGCGCCGAGCGCATCACGCAGCGGCCGGGTGCCGTCGTAGAAGGCCTGTGGGTTCTCGTAGCGGTTGTTGTTGACCAGCTCCTTGCTCGGTGAGTGCAGCGCGGCCCACACCTGCGGGATCGTGACGGGCTTGAGGCGTGAAGCTCCTGCCGACCAGCCCGTGAGGTCCTGGAGGACCTCGTTGATCACGGTCTCCTCGGTCGGGGTGAAGCTCACGCCCTGGGAGCCGACCAGTCCGCGGATCAACATGAGCCAGCGGTTGAAGATGATGGTGGCCCGCTTCTCCTGCTCCTCCGCGGTCTGCTTCTCCCAGTCGACGCCGAGGGCGCCGAGGTCGAGCGGGTTGATTCGCCCGGGCAGCCCGGGCCCGATCCGGAAGGGATCGACGCCGAGGAACTTCGAGATGTCCTCGTACTCGTCCTTCACATCACCCAGGACCAGCGAGCGGTAGCCGTAGCGGATCATGCGGAGCATGAACGCCTTCACGGTCGCCGACTTGCCGCGGCCGGGCTTGCCGAAGATGAAGATGTTCGGGTTGGTCACCGGGATTGTGTCGTCGAGGACCCAGCTCATCGGGTCGCAGTAGAACTTGCCGCCCGAGAGGACGTCGTAGCCCATCTCCGCACCCCACGGCGGCAGGCCGTCGCCGGAGATCAGCGGCCACAACACAGGGGTCTCTTCGGAGGTCATCTGGTACCCGGCCAGCGGCGGCATGGTTGGCGCCCACCCGTGCCCTGGGCGTCGTACGCCGTGGGCCTTGATCGAGTTCGGGAACAGCTTCTCGGCCGGAGGCGCCGGTGGTGGCGCGGTCTTGCGGGGCATTGTGGTCCCGAAGTCGGCCAGCAGGTCGTCGATGGTGCGCGAGGTCGACCGCGCCTTCGTACCGCTCTTGGTCATGTCGGGACAGGCAACAGCCCGGCCACCAGATCGGACATCTAGTGGCCGGGCTGTTCCCGGCCGGTGCGGTGTTGAAGGCGCCGGTCTTGGGTCATCGCTTCTTCGGCAGGCCTGCCCCCAACGGGATCGCCGACACCGCGAATGCTGCGTCGTGGGCCCCGTCGAGCGGGAGTGGGGTGAAACCGCTGATGCGGATGGAGGCATCTAGGCGGCGGCCGAAGTCCTGGACGTTCCAGCCGGCAGGGACGGTGATCGAGACCGCGGACGCGACCTTGACCAGGGACCGGCCGCGCTCGAGCTTCTCGTCGCGCTCGTGGAGCTTGCCGACCGACTGGCGGTCCTTGGCCCGTTCCACACGGCCGACCTTCTCGCGCAGCGTGCCGGCCATGACCGCTGACATCTGGGCGGTGCCGGTGGACCGATCGGCGGCCTGCTGGGAGACCGGCCGGTAGAACACGGTCAGGGCGCGTCGCTCCCCGGGCTGGGAGGGCACCAGAACCCGCGCCAACGCACCCATGCGCGCGCCCTTGCGAGGAAGCAGAATCGTCGAGGAGACCGACTCCCACTCCCCGTGCCGGTAAGACCGCATCGCCGTGGTGGCGTTGGTCGGCCCCGCAGCCGCGACCGGGACGCCGGCGGCGATCGAGGGGTCGTCGCGGTGGTGGATCTCCGCGTCGGCCAACGCCGGCAGGTCACCGGGCTCGAAGCCGGTGCGGATGGCCATGGCGAGCTCGGAGGTGTCGAGCCAGTTCACGCGCGTACAGCCGATCGAGCCGGTCAGCCGTGCCTCAACCTCGGCGAGGACCGAGTAGAGGATGCGTGCTCGGCCGAGCACACCACGGCCGGCGCGCTTGGCGTCCTTGTTGATGACGTCCTCACGCACCACGACGGTCACAAACGCCTCGTGGCGTACCGCGGCTCCGGCGGTCATCGCATCGAGCTGGGCGTTGACGCTCGCCGATACACGCGGTTCGTCGGGCCGTGCGTTGGTGCGCACCCATTCAGCACGCTCCGTGCCGTCATCGGGGATCGTGCGTACCTGCACCACGACCAGGTCGATCTGGTTGCCAGCGGTCGCGGCCTCCATCATCTCGGTCAGGCCGGCGCCCATCCGGAACCGGTCGGCCTCATCGCTCATCCCGATCCCGGGGTGGATGATCCGGGCGGTTGCGGCCCATGTGCGGGCGGCGTGGTTCTGGATGATCGCCGGGCGGGCGGTCTGTCCGCTCATCGGCGGGCCGTCGTGGATCTGGATCCCGGCGAGGATGCCGGGCAGGTCCGCCTCCCCCGCCTCGCCGTCGTCCTCGGGGTCATCGGCGTTGCCGAGGTCGAGGTCACCGGCGGCAGCCTTGGACTGGAACCTCGACCAGCCGAACGCGATCCCGGCCATGTGCCGGAACACGACCCCGATCCACTGGAAGGCCGAGTGGCCGCGGATGGGCAGGCAGACCAGCAGCCCCACCACGCCCCATGCGGGCAGCAGGACCAGCAGCGGCAGCCACTTCTGCATGGCGATCGCCATCCAGGTGGGGAACCCGGCGGCGAGGACCAGGACGAACTGGGGTCCGGTCAGCCCGAAGAGCCAGGCCTGCCGGTCACGGGTTGCGGATGCTCCGTAGACGCTCATGCGAGGAACACCGCGTCTTCAGGACCGACCGCTTCGGCCGGGGAGACCTTCGGGGGCGGGTTGTCGTTGGCGACGCCGTCGTGGTTGGTGTCGTTGAGGGGCTGCATGCGCTGCGCCTTTCCGTGCTTGTCCTTCGCCTGTCGGGGGCTGTGGCTGGTGTCGTAGTAGCCCTGGTTGCCGATGCCGGCCTGTCCCAGGACGTCGATGCCCATCGAGGCACCGGCCGCGGCGACCTTTCCGGTCTTGTCCATGGCGCCGCCGACGGCGGCGCCGACCTTGCCGCCGTACTTCTCCAAGCCTGAGGACTGGAACCGGCCGGCCGTCTCGGCCTCGGCTCCGTTCTCCGAGCTGGTCCGACCGTCAGACCCGGTCTCGGTGGCTGCCTCCGACCCGGTGGATCCGCCGGTCGAGCCCTTGCCCTTCAACAGCCCGGAGACGCCGCCGTTGGCGTTCATGGTCGACCGGAACGAGGCTCCGGAGGCGGTGCCGGGGTCGACGAACGCGAGGAGCCGGAACAGCACCATCGGCATGAAGCACGCGACCAGCATGATGATCGATCCGACCACCGACATGCCGATGTTCGAGGACGTGTCCGAGACGTGCAGCAGCTGCTCGGCCGAGTTCTGCGACCCCTGGTTTCCTTGGCCGTCGGGCATCCCGGCCCACGCGAACTGGGTACCCATGCCCACCACGAGAGCCAGGAGCGGCTCCATCAGCACGCAGGCCAGAAACCAGCGGATGCTCTTCCACATCCACGACTTGGTGCCCTCCGAGAGTGCACCGGCCGCGGTCAACGGCATCGTCGCGGTCAGGATCAGCAGGGCCGCGGAGCGGACCATCATGATCACCATGTGCCCGAAGGCCGCGGGGATCAAGATGAACAGGGCACAGATGCCCAAGGTGGCGGCCTGCGTCGTTCCCGAGACGGTGTCGACGAACCCGTCGCCGGCCGCGTAGCCGGAGAAGGAGTCGACACCCAGCAGACTGTTCAACAGGCCCTTGGTCAGGCCCGAGGCGGCTGCGATGAGGCCGCCGCACACGCCGATCCAGCAGCACAGGACGACGCCGTACTGCACTAGACCCGCAGCGAGGGTGCCGAACCCGCGGCCATCACCGCGCAGTACCGCCAGGCCGATCTGCCCGAACGCCACGATCAGCGCGATTGCCAGCGCGAGCCACAGGGTGACCGAGTAGAGCTTCGACAGGCCGGGGTCGGCCACGTTGGGGGTGAAGCTGTCGATGAGGCTGAACGCGGTCTTCAGCAGCCACATGGCGCCCGACCAGATGGCCATCATCATCGAGGTGAACCCGTCGGCCAGGGTCTCCTTGGCCTTGTTGCCCAACCAGTGCAACGGGTTGAGGTCGACCATCGGGACGATGTTTGCGACCAGAGACATCATGACTGCGGCACCTCCAGCCACTGGTAGCCGGCGTCGAAAGAGCCCGGGGAACCGGGCCACAGCGAGGGAGCCTCAGCGGGCTCGTCACCGGGTCCGATCACCCACCGGCCCCCAACAGAGTCGGTGGAGTCAGTGGAGCCGTTGGGGTCGTTCTGCCAGACCATGCGCTGGCAGTCAGCGGCGGCGACTTGCTGGGACTGGGCGCCCGGCAGGGTCACGGTGATGATGAAGTCCACGCATGGCACGACGAAGTCGGAGCCCACGGTGCCCTTGACGAACCCCATCTTCGGTTCGACACCGATCGTGATGCCGTTCTGGGCGTCGGCAGACAGTCCCGCCGAACCCAACAGGGTGGCCACGCCCTTGACCCCTGACCAGGATTCGGGTGTGGGGCCGCCGGGCGCGGCCCAGTTGGTGATGACGTCTTGGGCGATCTTCACCGAGGCCGAACTCAAAGCTGTGGAGTCGATCGCGGCCATCTGCGCCAGCGCCCCCTGCGGGGTGTGTGGGTAGCCGGTCGCGACGCCGACCTCGCCGACCTTCATCGGCGGCGGGATCTGAAGGGTGCCGGTCTTGCCGGTGGACAGGTCGCCGCCCGGTTGGGCTGCCTCGAGCGGGGCTGCCGGGAGCTGCTTGTTGGCGAGCTGGTCTTGTGCCGACGTCGCCGTACCGGACCCACTGGCGGGGCTGGCCTCGTCGGGCTGGGAGCCGGTGAGCATGTTGATCACCGACCACGCCCCGCCGATGACCAGTGCGAGTACGACGACCGCTGCCGACCCGAGCAGGATCTGGAGCCGAAGCCGGGTCCATTCCGTGCTCGGGTCGACCAGCTTGGTCTGGTACGCGTTTCGGGTCCGGGTGAACATCTCAGCAGCCGTTCCCGACGATGCCGTTGAGGATCGCGTAGATGCAGACGAACGCGATGGCGCCGATCACGGTCCAGAACAGACCCGAGGCGCCGAGCTGCGCCGCGCGTCCCATCTGTCCGAACTTGCCGACGATCAGGGCACCGGAGGAGGCGAAGCCCGCACCGATGATGATGGCGATGACGCCGTACTTGACCCAGCCGAGGATCTGGGCGACGTACGGCGCGACGCCCGTGGGCGCCTGGGCGCACACGTTGGCAACGCCCTCGGCCTTGATGCTGGTCCCCGCGTTGGCCACCAGCGTGATGGCGACCTCGGAGATGGCGTGAACGATCATGTGTCTCTCCTGCTTTCCTTTCAGGTCCGGTTCGCCGTCAGCGGTCCGGTGATGGTGGTGATCCGCTCCAGCAGGTGCTGGGAGGGGTTCGTGACCTGCTTGGGCAGCGGGTCCGGCCCCAGACCCGGGAGGGCCTTGGCCGTCAGGAGTGGCGCGAACAGCACCGCGTCCTGCTCATGGGCGGTGCGCAGCAGACGCCCGGCACCGGCGAACTCGCGGTCGCTCCAGCGGCTGGCGCCGACGACCACGACCACCACTCGTTCGGCGGTGAGGTGGTCAGTGAGCTCGTGGAGTACCGCCTCGGTTTGGGACAGCGCCAGCTCGTACGGTCGGGTCACCAGGACCTCGACGTCGGCGCGAGCCGACGCCACCCACGCACCCTGCGGGGCGGCAGCCAGCTCGCGCGGGCTCCAGCCGGTGTCGAGCACGGTCAGGTCGACGCCGTCGACGGTTCGCGGGGTGGGCACTTCGGCCGGCACCCACACCGGCTCCTCGACACGGTCGATCAGGACGTTGGCGCCACGGCGGCCGCGGCGCCACCCCTGTGCCGCGCCAAGCTCGGTGACGGTCGCACCCAGCAGCCCGGACCACGCCGGGGCTGCCGCATCCAGGATCCGGGCGCGCACGCCGGCAACATCGGCTGCATCCGCCAGCGCGAGGGTGATCGTGGAGGCTCCCGCACCGGCGTTGGCCGCACGTACGCGCACCACCGGCCCGATCCCACCAGGCACGTCACCCTCCCCCAGCAGCGTCACCGATGCGGCGACGCCGACTGACTCGCCGGCGCCGCCGGTTCCCAGGTCGACCCTGAGATGCGAGAGGTCGACGTCGAGGTCCTCCGCCGCGAGCGGGGCCGGCCCTGTCAGCGCGGTCGTGGGGTTGGCGAAGCGGCCAGCGGCCAGGGCGGCCGCAGCTGCCTGGAGTTCGCGGGTGGAGAACCGGGCCGTGGTGCTGGTGCTCATCGGGCGGCCTCGATCCGGGCGGCCCGCAGACGCATGGCTTCCCGCAGCACCGAGGCGGGGGTGTTGCGGATGACCTCACGTGCCTCGGCAGCGTGCTCGGCATCGGCCCGCAGTCGCGCGATCACGTCCTCGATGCCGGACAGCGCGTGGTCCACGCTGTGCGTGGCCACGACGTCCAGCAGTTGCGCGACAACCTCAGGGGTCGGCCCTCCCGATTGGTCGGAGACCCTGACCGCGGCGTGTGCGTTCTCGCTCATGTCGGGACAGGCAACGGCCCCCGGTCCGGATCGGACGCGGGGGCCGTAAGTTCTTCCAGATTCGTCCTGGACCTGGTCGAGTCGGTCCGGTCAGGCGATCGCCTCCAGGTACTGCGGGGCAGCCTCGCGCAGCCGCGCGGTGGTCTGGTCGCGACGGCGACGGATCTGCCGCATGGTCACGCCGTGACGTTCCCCGACGATCCGCTGGGCCTCCTCACGGGTCCGCTTGGTCTCGCCCCGGGCGAGGAGCTCGTGCTCGGCGGCCATCAGTTCGACGAGCAGGTCGATCTCGCCGGGCGCGATCACGCCGACCTCGCGTGCCCACACCAGCAGGTCGACCAGGTCCTCGACCGCGTCTTCGACATCCGGAATCGCGACGGTCAGGTCGCGGTCCTCAACGCTGCGCTCGAGGCCTGTCCCTGCACCTTCACCGCCGGCCTCCCCCGCCAGCCACGCATCCAACGAGGTGGTCTCGACCCGGGTGAGCAGACCGGCAGCCGGACGGCACAGCCGCTGCCGGGCGCGGTCCAGCAGGTAGCGACCCGCACGGTTGCCCAGCTGGGGCTCGGCCGCCTTGACCTCTTCCCACACCATGGCGTGCACGTCGCCGACCTCGCACAGCAGGTCACTGAGTTGGCCAGCAACCCGGTTCACTCCGTCGGCCAGGACCACGAGCACGGCCAGCGCGGCATCGTCGTCATCGCCGCCACGACGCGATCCGAGCGCGACCAGTCCCGCCAGCATCTCGTAGCACTCATCGTCGCGGCGTCGCCATCGCGCGACAGCCTCCTGCAGGTCGGCGAAGCCGGCCAGGCGTGGCTCGATCTGTCGCCATTGCTCCCACTTGCCTGAGCGGTCAAGGCTGGCCGCCAGGGCCGTGGCGAGGGCCCCCTGCCCCCGTCGGCGCTCCCGCTCGACGCGGGCGGCAGGTGTGGCCGGGGCGGTGGGTGCGGTGGTGGGTGGGGTGGTTTGGATGGCGAGGGTGCTGGCCGACATGGCGGTCCTCCGAGCAGGCAGGCGATCAGGACGCGCCCATGTCAGAACTGACCGCTCACCACCCCGCTCACCAAGATCCTCACCACCCGTCCACAAGGGCTTAGAGAGCGCTCACCAACTCGCTCACCAAACGCAAAACCGCAGGTCAGAACGGGCGCCGCCGCTCACCAACCGTCCGGAAAAAAATCATTCAGAAAGTTGGCGCTCCTGACTGATGTGTGGGTCATCGACGGTCGGGGAGGGCGGGTCGGTGGCCGCCGAGGTTGAGCATCGCCAGGGCGATGAGGGCGTCGGCGGAGTGGAAGCCGTAGGCCATGCGGGTGATGAGTCGGATCTTGGTGTTGGTGGACTCGATCAGCCCGTTGGACAGTTGATGCTCGATCGCGGCGAGGATCCTGGTGCGGTGTTTGACGATGCTCTTCTGGAGTTTCACGAACGCCGGGATGCGGCTGCGTCGGGCCCAGCTGATCCACCGGTCGAGCGCATCGGCGGCCGCGGTGTGGGGTAGCCGGAACACCAGCCGGAGTCCTTCCTTGAGTAGGTAGGCCCGGTACAGGCCCGGTACAGGCGCGGGTCGGTGGCCGCGATCCAGGCGAGCATGGCCTGCTGGTTGGCGGTGAGGTCCTCGGGGTTCTTCCACAGCGAGTACCGCGCGCCCTTCAACGACGTGGCTCGCTCGCTGCCGGGCCGTGGTGGCGCGTCGGCGCGGGGTCGGCCCCGGGGTCGCTTCGGCTCAGCCCTGGCCTGGCGGCGGGCGTCGTTCCATGCCTCGCGGCGCACGACATCAAGCGCGTCGGTGGCCCACTTCACCACGTGGAAAGGGTCAGCGACCCGGACCGCGGCTGGGCACCGCTCGGCGACGATCGCATCGATGAAGTCCGCCCCGTCAGCGGAAACATGGGTGATCTGGGCGCTGCGGTCCTCGCCGAGGAGGTCGAAGAACTCCCGGACCGTCGCGGAGTTGCGTCCGGGTGCGGCCCACACCAGCCGGCGGGTGTCGTGGTCGACCACGACCATCAGGTACTTGTGGCCCTTCTTGTAGGAAATCTCATCGATCCCGATCCGCCGCAGCCCCTCGAACCGGTCATGGACGGCGTCGATGTCGGCCCAGACCCGGGTGATGATCGACCCGACCGTGCGCCATGCGACCCGCATTAGCGTCACCGCGGTCGACTTCGACGCCTGGGTGGCCAGCCAGGCGACCTGGTCGTCGAAGGCGTAGGTGTGCCCGGCGTCGTGGCGGGCCCACGGCACCTGCGCGACCACCACCCCGTGCTCGGCGCACTTCACTCGCGGCGAGTCGGCCTCCAGCATCGCGACCGTGGTGCCCAGGTCCAGCGCCCGCCATCGACGCCGTCCTGTCCCGGCGTCATAGCCCGGACAGCGACGTCGGCACCGTCCGCACCGGCCCCGCTGCCGCGCCACCGGCCGCACATGCGCCACCAACACGCCCGCGGCCTCGTCGAACTCGACCCGCTCGATCACGGTCTTCTCGACCCCGAGCAGACCCCGCCATAGGCTGACATCACCCACGCCGTTCTCCTGTGCACTGGTTCCTGTTTCTCGACAGCTCAGAAACCTAGCCAGGGAACGGCGTGCGGTGCCTCAGGCTCGAACCGGCACCCACAGATGAGTCAGAAGAGCCAGAAAGTTCGAGCTCCGCCGCTTGCGTGGCCCCGAAATCTGGCGTGGCCCCACCAACCGGTGATGCGGGGCCACGTACGACCCTTCTTGTAGCGCCGAGGCGGGCTAGCCGGCGGCCCAGTCCCGCTGATCCATGACGGCCTCGGTGCGGGGCGGGAGGTCCTCGTCGAAGCGGTCCACGACGTTGGCACGGACCAGCTCGTCGGCTGCGGCTCGCCCGGACTCGGCTTCAGCCGCCGCGGCCAGATCGAGCCACGCGACGTCGGAGTAGGGGTTCGCCTTGCGAGCCGCTTCACAGGCCAACCGGACCAGGTCCGTACGGCCTTCGGCCACCGCGCGGGTGGCCAGCACGTGGGCCACCTTCTGGATCGCCGAGCTCATGATGTCGTCGTGTCGCTGTCCCTTGAACAACCACGGGAACCGGCGATCGGTCGAGGCCTCGAAGGGTGCGCCGTCGACCAGTGAGAGAGCGGTGACCAAGTCCCGCTCACCGCCGCCGTCACCCAGCTTGCGAGCCCGGAAGTGCAGACGCCGGAACAGGTCAAAGTCGACGAGCACCCCGCCGGTGCCAGCCACCAGCTGGTAGGTCGGCGCCCCCCGCCGGGCGCCTTCGCTCGCTCCCGCTTCGGGCAGCCAGTCGCTGCCGTCAGGACGGGTACCCAGCAGGTAGCGGGCATCGGTCGCACGGTTCTGGACTGTCCGTGTGGTCTTCCACCCGAACGCGTCGGCGACCCGCTCGCCGGTCACTCCGCGGTCCTGGCAGGCGAGGTAGGCGATGAACGAGATCGTTCCGGCGAGGTTGCTCAACCCCGCCGGATCGCCCCCGCCACGCACCGTGACGTCGACCGGCCCGAGCAGTCGGATCTTCGGACGTGGTGAGGTCTCGTCGAACCAGTCGGCAAGGTCCTCGGCCAGCGAAGTGTCGATCGCCTCGATCTCAGCCAAGGTCTCTTGCGGGATGCTGGGCGCCGCCGCGGCGAGGTCCTCGGTCGTGGTGGCGGCGGTGGCCAGGTACACCTCGTCGGCGTCGGGCAGCAGTGATGAGGGGTCGTTGCCATCGGTGTGCCGCGGCTCGGTGTACTCCTCACGCAGCGACCCGTCGGCGAGTGCGTACTTCCCCAACGGCCCGTCGTCGGTCTCCGGTGCCGGCATCGGCTGGTCCTCGAGATTGCGGGTCGAGGTCAGCAGAGCGGCCATCGCCTCGGCCTCCGAGGCGGGCAGCGTGAACGCCTTGACGCTGATCCCCCACATCGGCAGGAACGCCATCCCGTCCCCCGTCAGCTCGACCGCCGGGGCATCCTCCTCGCCGTGCACGACCACGATTCGCGAGCGTTGTCGCATCGTCAGGTCGTCCACGAGGTCGCCCTCGGGTCGCGACGGCACCACGACCACGACCGGATGAGTGGTGTCCAGCACCAGGCCGTCACGGCGCCGTGTGAGGACGTCAGCGTCAAGGTTCTGCTCGACCTCGTCGATCTCACCGACCAGCCCGGCGGCCCGAGCAAGGGCGACGTCGCGGTCCACCTGACGCAGACGGGTGGGGTTCAGCCCGATGGTCTCCGAACCGAACTGGTCGGCCAACATGACCTCACTGCCCTCGGACCAGGCGTTGACGGCCAGTTCGGCCACCAGGAACCGCGCCAGGTCGGCGACCTGCTGCGGCTCCCCGCCAATCCCGAACGTGCCCAGCGTCTCGAGGTCGAGCAGCCAGGTGCGGCCTCCTTCGTCCTGGCCGATCGTCACCAACGCCGGGTAAGGCGCGGGTTGGGTCTCAAGGTCGGCCTCGAGGAAGGTCCAGCGCGGCAGCATCCAGGCGCGGGCATCGTCGGTGGCCGACCAGCCTTCCGGCACCTCCCCGACTGCTGGATGGGTGAACAACAACGTCAGGTCTTCGCCACCGAGCACGGCGGCCCCGAGCTGGGGCAGCGGGTTGCCCGCGGCGTGGCAGCACGCCGCCACATGCCGCAGCGCACGGTCGAGGAACTCGACGTCGTCTTGGGCATCGGTGCCGTGCTCGACGATGGCCTGCTCGACCGCAGCGAGCTCATCGGGCGTCGAGGCAATGGTTCGACCGATGCGACGGCGACGTAACTGCCTGCGTCGGTTCGCCGCCACCAGACCCAGCGCACCGACCGAGAGACACACTGCGCTCGCCAACAGGGCTCGCAGCGCGGTGATCCCGTCGTCGTGCTCCGGTGCCTGCACCTGATCTGGTGGCGTCGCCTCCGCGGTCGTCGTGTCCGCGCCCTGGGGCGTCGCTGGAGCAGTTGGCTCTACTGGCGCCGCGGGCGTACTCGGGGCCCGCCCCGGGTCCTTCTCCGGGACTTGGTCGGGCGCTTGGTCGGGCGCTTGGTCGGGCGCTTGGTCAGTGTCTTGGGGAGTGGTCTGTTGCTCCCCCGTCGCCGGCCCGTGGGCCTCGTTGGAGTCGGGGCCGGTCTCCCCGGTGTGCCTGCCTTCTGTCTGCTCGTGCCGGTTCACCGACGAGACTCCGGGGAGGACCAGGACCTGCCCCGGCAAGATCAGGTCGGGGTCGGCACCGATGACCGTGCGGTTGGCGTCGTACAGCTCGGGCCAGCTCTCAGCGTCGCCGGCCGTCTCCTGTGCGATCGCACTGAGGGTGTCGCCTGGCTCGACGACATGCTCAGAGACGTGGGCGGTCTGAGCTTCCGGCGTCGGGGCGCCGGGAAGGTTTGTTGCGTCCGCGGGCAGCCGCAGTTCCCAGCCGGCCTCCAGCGTGCGGGGGTTGCTGAAGGTGCGCCCGTCGGGCATCACGCGCCCGTGGTTCAGGTCGGCGATCTCCTGCCACCGGAACCCGTCTCCCAGGTGTGCCTCGGCCAGAGCCCACAACGTGTCACCACGCTCGGTCACGATCGTCGGGTCACCCTGTTGGGTGTGTTGGGCGTGCTCGACGACTGGTGTCGCGCTCGCAGCGGTGGGCGTGGTTGCGGGAGCAGCTGCCTGGACCGCCACGTGGGCCACCGGAGCGAGCGGCACCGCCGGGGCGGCCTCGGCCCGAGCGACGTGCGAGCTCAATAGGGTGGAGGTCATCCCAACGGCCAGCACGGTGTGGACCAGCAGGCGCATGAACCGCTGCTGTCCGCCGAGCGCGATTGGCATCCGTGATGCGCCAGCAGTTTCGTGGCGCAGGGCCGGTGGGATCTCCCACAGCGCGCACAGCACCAGTTGGGCCCACACGAACCAGCCCAGCACCGAGAGCAATCCGAGCACTGCCGAGTTGCTCATTAGCGAGAGCTCGTCGATGCCTCCAGCGGGCCAGGGGTTGCCCACCGCGGCGATCAGTAGGGCAGGAAAGCCCACGAGGATGCCGAGCAGCACCAGCAGTGCGCCGAGCCGTGTGAGAAGTCGGACCATAATGATTCTCTTCCTCCCGGACCTAGTTCGGGCCCGTGATTGACGTGGCGGTGCCGGTTTCGTCGACCGGGAAGCTCTTGAAGCCGATGACTCCCAAGAAGGCGTTGTCGGACTTGCCGGTCACCTCCACCGTGACGTCGAGCCCGTTGATGCTGACCTTCCCTTGCCAGCCGGCCTGGGCGAGGATCTGGTTGGCACGCTGGACCGCGGTGGCTTGGTTGATGCCCTCGGCGCCGTCGCGGACGCCGCGCATCTCGTCGGCGGCCGCCCGCGCTGCCTGTTCGGCGCTGCGGTGGGCGCTGATCCTGCTGTTCATGGCGTTGCCGCCGTCGTAGACCAGGCCTAACAGGATCAAGAAGACCCCTGAGGCCATGAAGATCGTCCACACCGACACCACGCCCCGCTCATCACGAGGCGCCCGTAGGCGCGCCCGGACCCGGGCGCTCAGGCGCCTCACGGGAGTCTCCGGTACTGCTCAATAGGAACCACGGCGGTGGCGGTGAAGTCCTTGGACCCGGGGAGTCCGAATCCGACGACATCGCTGAGGTTCGCGTGGCACGTGACGGTCACCTTGACCTCTCCAGAGGTGCGGAAGTCGGTGCCTGCAAAGGAGACCGTCATCTGGGTGCAGGCCTTGCCCCGGTCGGTCAGGGAGTTCTGGGCCGCCTCACGGCCTGCGATCTGTGCGGCATCGACGTTCTGTTCCAGCGACGCGGCGCGCGCGGCCGCGTAGGCGGCGTCGTCGACCTGGCTGCGGGAGTCGATGAATCGGCCGGCACCAACCACGGTGATGATGAAGCCAACCAGGACGGTCGCCATCAGCAGCAGCTCGGCCGAGGCGTAGCCGCGCTCGTCCTTGGCGCCGTCGAGGCGCCGCCGGCCGGCGGTGGCCCAGGCTCGGAGGCCGCGCGTGGTGCTCATTGGGCGAACCTCTCGCGGGGCACCGTCGCCGTAGCCGACACTCGTTTCGTCATGCCCGGCACCAGGGTCATCACGTCACCGGAGACCGTGACGGTGACCTCGGTCGGGCTCAGCGTGATGGTGACGTTGGTGTTCGACAGGTCGCTGCCTGAGTCGGCGAGGTAGTCTTTCGCAGTCTGTCGACCGTCAGCTTCGGTGCCGTCCCAGGCTGCTGCCGAGACGGCGGACTCACGTGCCGCTGCATGCACGATCCGGTCGTTGTACAGCTGCACGGACCACTGCACGAGCAGCAAGAAGATGAGCATCACGACCGGCATGACCAGCACGAACTCCGGAGCGCCGTAGCCACGCTCGTCGCGCGGGCGCCGGTGCTTCAGTGCCGAGATGCGGGTGCGGATGGTCATCGCTGAGTCGTCCAGGTCGGGTGGCCCCAGGGCTGGGGTCACTGGCCGCCGTTGAGCTCGTTGCCCTTGTTGGTGACGAAGGTCTTCACAGCGATGATCGCCAATGCTGCGATCGCCAGGATGCCGAGCAGGAGCACCAGGTACTCAGGTGCGCTGGCGCCGCGCTCGTCGCGCTGCGCCATCTCCCAGCGCGACCGCACATAGGCGATCGCCATGTGCAGGTGGTTGAACTCGTTCATCGGGTTGGTCCTTTCCGAGGCAAGGGTGGAGCTGGTGGGTTGGTGCGTGAGTTATGCGGTGAACAGGAACAAGACGCGGGCGAGGATCACGTAGGCGGCGGCGACGAGCGCCATGATCATCAAGGTGTTGCGCATCGCATCGGTCGACTTGCTCGCGCGCGCGTTGGCGTCGGCCAGCCGGGCGTCTCGCATCGACTGAGCGCGGGCGATGAGCGTGTTGCGGATGCTGGTGCCCTCGTCTTGGGCCAGGTTCATCGAGGCTCGTAGGTCGATCAGCTCGACCACGCCGAACCGTTCGCCGATCTCTCCGAGCCCCTGCCAGGGCGTCATGCCGTTGGGGCGGGCGTTGTCGATCGCGTCGGCCAGGGTGTGGAACGCCCAGCCGGTGCCCTTGCCGGCGACGTTGGGCAGGGCCTCGGCGTGACTGCTGCCCCCCTCCATGGCCATCACCACCAGGTCGAGGAAGTCCGACAACGCGTCGCACATCTCCTCACGCTTCGCCGCAGCATCGTCGCGAAGCTTCTTCACCTCCGCGATGACGGCAACCACTCCGAAGAGCACACCGATCGCAGGTGCTGCGAGGAGCGGTACCCCAAGGCCGGCGGCGTTGCCCAGGAGCACTAGGACGACCGGGCCCAGCAGGCCGATGAGGAGCCACACCAGCGTCCTGGCCAGCCACTCCTCCATGGGCTGGCCCGTGACGGCAAGATCGCGCTCGTAGGTCTGCAGGTCGTCGGGTCGCTTGGTGCGCAGCTGCTCAGCGAACCACTCCGCGGCCTTGGTCGACCACGACTCCTCGCCCGCCGCCATGTTGCGCTGCGAGCGGCGGTCCGCCCGGGATCGGGCTCGCTCCCATCGGGCTGCCTGGTCGGCCAGCGGTGGCGCGGCGGGGAAGGCGAGCCGCTGCAGCCGAAGCAGGCCCAGCGCTGCGACCGCAGAGGCGATCAGGATCGCGATCATGCCACGACCCCCGTGCTCGCTCCGCCCATGAGTGCCTCGGCACCGGAGAGGAACCGCGGCTGCGGTTCCGGTGCCGCCAGTCGCTGGAGCCGGACCAGGAGCGCTACGTAGGTCCCGGCCAGAACCGCTAGGAGACCCTGTCCGTACAGGGTGCTGTACGGCTCGACCCAGCCGCGAAGGAAGACCGCCTGCAGACCGGCCAGGGCCAGCATGCCCAGCACGACCTGGTTCGACTGACGACGCACGCCGTTGCGTTCAGTGAGCACCTTGCGGCGCATCTCCAGCTCGGCACGGGTGTTGGACGCCAGAGTGGTCAGGACCCGCTTGAGGCTGCCGGCGCGCTGCTCGGCGGTCTGGGAAAGCGCGATCACGACCTTGTCGGCGCCTCGGTGGTCGACCTCGTCGGCAAACGCAGCCAACGCGATCGGCAGCGGGGTCCGCAGGTCAAGAGCGTTGACAAGGTTGCGCAACGGGCGACGCAGCAGCATCGGGGCGCCCTCCAACGTCGCCGGCAGAGCCTGCTCGAGGCCGGACTCGGCGGCGGCGGCATCGCGCAGCGACTCGGTCCAGTTCGCGATCGCCTCGATCTTGGCGACGCTGGTCTTCTCGATCGCCCCAGAGCGGGCCAGCTTGGGCCACAGCAGCACAATCGCTACGGCCATCAGCCCCGCCACCGGCCAGCGGGTCAAGATCCCTACCGCGACGCCCACGATCACGGCGACCGTGACCGACCGGGCTGTCTGCGGGTAGTCGGCCACCTTGCGGCGTGAGGTGACCGCACGTGCCGGCACCAGACTCTTGCCCTGGGCGGTCCGGATCACTCCGATGACACCTAGACACAGGGCCATCACGCACGCGAGGAACAGGCCCATCAGATCTGCCACCTCTCGGCGTCCTCGGTGCCGGTTGCCTCACCGAAGCGCTGGAGGGCGTCTCCTGCGTCGGGATCCCACCCGACCTCCAGGAGCGCCTCCTCGCGCATGATCGCCTTGCGGGTGAACTCGGTTCGGCCGGTGGCCTTGTTGTACTTCCACAGCTCGGTGGTCTTCACGCTGGTCTCGTCGCGGCCGGTGATCTCGCGGATCGACTCGATCACGCGGCGCTGTCGACCCTCGGCGGTGCGGATGCGGCGCATGAAGATGATGAAGTTCAGCGCGTTCGCGATGAGGCCGTTCGTGGCATCGAAAGGCAGCCGCTCTTGGGCCTGCAAGGCGTAGGTCTGGATCTTGCCGATGACATCGCGCGAGGAGTTGGCGTGGATGGTGCTCAACGAGCCGTCGTTGCCTTGGGCCATCGCGTTGAGCATCGTGATGACCTCATCGCCCAGGACCTCGCCGACGATGACACGAGAGGCGCTCATGCGCAGGGAGTCGCGGACAAGGTCCGCCAACCCAACGGCGCCCTTGCCTTCGACGTTCTCCAGCCGCTCCTCCAGCGGCACGATGTCGGGATGCCGCTCAGGGTCCTCGTGCAGCCCGAGCTCGATCGAGCGCTCCACCGTGACCAGCCGCTCGAACGGATCAATCTCTGAGGCCAGGGCGCGCAGCAGCGTCGTCTTCCCCGCGCTCACCGCGCCGGCGATCATCAGGTTCTGACGCGACTTCACCAGCGCCGACAAGAACGCCGCCAGCTCGTGGTCAACGGTCCCCTCGCTGAGGAGGTCCTTGGTCCGCATCGACTCCGGCACCCCAGCCGCGCGTTCCCGCTCGGCCAGACCCGGGACCGGCAGCAGCGTGGCCTTCTTGTGCCGGTGCTTGCGGATCGAGATGGACAACCCGTTGGCGCTGACGCCCTGCACCGCGTGCAGTCGAGAACCATCGGGCAGCCGGAGCGTGACGTGGTAGTTGATCAGGTCGAAGGGGCGAGTCGACAGGCCGTCGTGAGCCGAGATCGTCTTAACGATCTCCTCGAGCTCCTTGTCCGATGACGCGATCGGCGGCAGCTGAGCCTTCGTGCCATCGGCGTAGGTGACGAACACGTTCTGCCAACTGTTGATCACGATGTCTTCGGCCTCGGGGTCCTCCAGCAGCTGGTCGAGGTTGCCGGCACCGAACAACTGGGCCTTCAATGCGGCCTCCAGCCGAAGGCGGGCCCCCTCCTCCAGCGGCGTGCGACCGTCCTCGACGAGCTCGGACTCGTACTGCGTCAGAACCGAGGCCAAGATCGCCTCGGTGTGCTGCCGGGCGTCCTCACCCTTCGGGGTCGGCTTGCCCTGACTGCGGAACTCGGCGAGCGCCGTCGCACGCCGTGCCCCAACCCGCTGCTGAAGCCGCTTGACCAACACCTGGTCAACCTGGACCAACTGCTTCATCTGCAACGGCCGCAGGTTCGTGCCGTTCCCGTTGCTGTGCGTGCCGCTGTACTCCATCACGCCGCTCCCCCACCCGGCGCCGGATACGCCCGGACCCCGACCGCCTGGTTCAGCTGCTCGTTGAGAACCACCGCCGAACGCAGCACCGGAATCTTGGCGTCCTTGCCGCCGACCTTCGCTCCATACATCAGCTCCACACCGTCCGGGTCGAACGCGATCCAGCCGACGCCCGCAATCACGCCCGCAGCGTTGCTGGGCGCGAGCATCTGGCTGACCTCGTCGACAACCCCGCCGGCGATGCGCTTCGGAGTCACGACGACCGGCACGATCACAGGCGGCGCGTTGCGGATGTTCGCCAATACCGGCGCCAACCGCTCCAGACGGTCCTTCAGGTGCATCACCGCGCCCACCTCCGGGCGGGTGACCATCACGACCACGTCGGCGGCGGCCGCGACCGGGATCGTCGGGGACGAGGAGTGGATGCGGCCCAAGTCGGCAACCACCCGCGACGCAGAGTCCCGCAGGGCCTGCGCCAACGGAGCCCAGGTCTTCACCCCGGCTGCCTGCTCGGCCGAGAAGTGCCCCGGCACGATCCGCGTGGACTCGGTGAACTCGTGCGCCTTGCTGGTCACCAGCCCCGGGCTGAGCATCGTGCGAGCCTCACTCGCCAACGTCAACACCGTCGGGGTCGGCGGGAACGCCTCACCCCGTCCACCCGGTGCCGCACAGCGCAGCGCCAGATCGCCACCGTAGGGATCGACCTCGACCACGACCGCCGGCTCGGGCGTCGAAACGCCCAACGCCAGTGCCGTCGTCGTCGACCCGGGAGCGCCACGGTCGCAGCACACCGCGATCAACATCAGCCCTGGCTCCCGGTCGATGCCTCCGCCGACGGCGACGTGCTCGGCTGCGGAGCCAGCGATGCATCGCCATCTGTGATCGGCGCCTGCAGCAGCGTCAACTGCCCCACAGCGCCGTACGCGGCGACGGTCTTCGCGTCTGAGTCGTCAATCAGCAGCGTCACCACCACAGACCCGTCCTGGGCCTGCTTCACCGAGTACACGGTCGCGCCCGCGGCGAGATCCTTCGGGGTGTCCAATGCGTTCGAGTCACCGGCCTGCCCCTGCTGCGGCACGGCGATCGCGTCGACCACCGACCCCGCCTCCAGCGTCGCCGGCACCCGGCCCGCCGGGAGGCTCACCGCGATCAACTGCTGCCCCTGTTGCGGAAGCAGGCTCGTCGTCAACGCGTCCTCAGTGAGCACCTGACCCGGCAGCAACGCCACCGTCGTCCGCTTCCCGAAGACCGAGTCGACATCCGAGACCGGAATCGCGCCGTCAATGCCCGACACACTCCGCGAGACCAACAGCGGGTCATGCGAGGTGCGAACGTCAGCCTCGGTGATCGGGTGCCCGGCCGGGATCGGCTGCGCAACCACGAGGACCTCAGTCACACCGCCCTTGTTCGTGTACAGCCATCCACCGGCGATCACCGCGGCGATGACCACGAGCACACTCACCAGCATCTGGCCGTACTTGCGTGGCGCCTTCGACACCGCCTTCGACAACGAAGCCGCACCCGGCAGCCCACCCGCGAGCTGGGTCGAGCGTCGGTCCGTAGCTCGGCGCGAGGTCCGAGAGTCCAAGCTGGTCAACGGGTCACCACCGTCTGCCGCTGATACACCGTGATCGAAGTCGTATTGCCCGCCGCCGCGAGCACGGCCGGGAGGTCACCGCCCGTGAGTCCCCCGCAGTTGCCGGTGCAGGTCCACGCCAGCGTGTAGTTGATCCGCGCCGACACGGTCCACGTGTCGCCCTCCGGGTCCTTCATCTCGTCGTACGCGTACGAGCAGTTCGTAGGTGCGTCCTCTGGCATCCCGGTCACCCACTCACGCCCGGGCCCGACACAAGAGACCGTGTCCCCGTTGCCCATGTCCCACTGCGTGTACGACGGCGTCGCCGTCAAGGTGACCGTGGCGCCGTTCTGTGACTGGCTCCCAGTGACCGCATGCCACTGCCCGGATGGCACCCACAACCAGTTCTTGTACGAGATGTACGTGTGATAGGTCGGCGGCGGAGCGATCTTCGCGTTCCCCAACTCGTATGGAAGCGTCGCTTGCAGAGTCGTGGCCACGGCGACCGGGTCGACCGGCTGGGTGCCGTTCGCTACCCACCACACCTGACCGGTGCATGTGTTGCTCCCGGCCGCGCACGTGCTGCAGGTCCAGAACTGGCCGTCTGCCGGCGTGATGTTGTTCGCGGCCCAGACAGGGTCGTCAGCTGTGGGCTGGGGATTCTGGGGTTCGGCGTAGCACCAGTGTGGATTTGCCCACCAGGACAAGCCGTTCTTCGAGCAGGGCACGACGGATCCGTCTTGATTATGACATTCGGCCGGCGCGCTTCCGCCGCCACCAGGATTAGGACTTGATCCAGGGGACTGCCCGGGAATGGTGATCGCGATGCAAGCACCGAGATCGCCGTTCCAGCCTGTTCCCGGAGGACAGTCTCCGGGCCCGTCCGCCCAGGCGGGCCCGCTCACTCCTCCGCCGGTGAGGATGGCGGCGACCGCGACAACGGCGACCACGACGCCAGCCAGGCCCGCGCTTATCGACGCTCTCAAGGTGCTGTCGGCGCGCATGGCTCTACTCCTTGGTCGACGTAGCGCTCCTTCATCCAGCCCTTCGTCGTCTTCCGCATCTGAACCTTGACGAGGCGCCGGCTCGGGTCATTGATCTCGTTCACCTGGCCGTTAGTCGTGATGCGCGCGTCGGTGTAGTCCAGGCAGTAGTTGAAGACAACGGACGTGGGCCCGATCTTCGAGGCGCTCGTCCACAGCACCTTGGGTGCTACCTCCATTCGAGCTCCTCCGTTGACGTATGTGTCGAGGAACTGTGAGTGCTCACTCAGCGGTGCCATCGAGTACTTCTCGAAGCCGGCCATCACCGACGGCGTATCGACGCCCTTCCTTGCCGCTGCGGTGTAGAAGGCCCAGTACTCAAGCCACCGGGCCCGAGCCTCCTGGTAACGCTGGAGCTGGGCCGGGCTGAACTTCGCGTCCCAGGTCGGGGTAGGCGATGCGGCGGTTGGCGAGCTACTGACCGTGGGCGTCGGACTGGGGTCGGTCGTCGGGGTGCCGCCACCGCAAGCAGACGCCGTCAGCATGATGGTCGCGACCCCGAGGGCCGAGCCGGTGTGCATATGAAAGCGGCGCATCAGCACCAAACCTCCCGAGTGAGCGAGTGTTGCCTGCTCGAAGCGTAAAGCCGATGTCCACGTCCTCGCGGCGGAGTAAAGGCCAACCTGCGGCTGTCGACGCCACCCATCAGGTCCATGTCGGCTCCTCTCCTCGGCAAGATGCCCTCTCAAACGTGATGGCAACCGTCACGCCGCCGGATCGGACATCCGATCGGGAAATTCCTCTAAGACCCTCTCTTGCGTCGCTCCCGCCGTGCGACAGGCTGGCGGGAGCGACCCAAGCGTCCGACGTGAACGCGGCAGCACCCGGCGGCGATGTCGACGTCGGACGGGAAGAGCACTGGCGCGGCGTGGGGACAGAAGCGAGCGCGGCGGAGTCGCCGGTGTTACTGCCGTCCACCTGACCGCGGAGGTATGCGGCCGGCTCGGTGGCAATGGCAACAGCGTCCTCGTCGAGCAGCCGCGCGGCTCCCCGATGAGTACGTCGCTGGATCGTCTCCACGCTGTGTCCTTCCGAGACGCCCACCCAGGCGGGCGGACGGGCCTTGCGCAGCGGGCCGAATCGGGTATTCGGCCACCTGTTCCGATCTGCAAGGCGGCGTGGACTGCTCGGCGGGCCAGCCGCTTGCTGTACCGTCATGATCACATAAACCCACGCGTTACGCGACCCTTTAGCAATGGGTGTGTCGGGCACAATGCGGTCCATGCCGTCACTGCCCGCTCCGCCCGAGATGCCGACGGAGGTGAAGATCATCATCGATGCGATCGGGCACAGCGTCCGGACCGAGATCCTCCGCCAGCTCTCGGAGCGACCGATGGGCGTACACGAGATCGCTGAAGCGACTGGCACCAAAGAGACAGCGGCCCGCAAGCACCTGGCCATCCTTGAAGAGGCCGGCCTGGTCATCGCCGACACGCCTCCTGGCGAGCGCAAACCAGGCGGTCGCGGTCGCGCCGTGCTGTGGCGAACAAATATCGAGCGGGCCGAAAAGGTCGGGCGAATCTGGGTCAATTACGTGAGCGGACGCCACTCCCCCGTCGCCGAGCAGGACGACCAGGACGCTCCAGGAGCATGACTCCTCGGTTACGTGTCCGATCTGATGGCGCTGGAGTTGCTAATCCCGACGTGAGGTTCTTCCGCGCTCGGACGCATCATCAAGCCGCCGACATCCGACACGACGCCCAGGTCGCAGTTAGAGGTGCCGCTCGCCGAAATGCCCTGGCAAGCATGATGATGAATCAGCATCGCAAGGCAGCCGGCATTCGGTACGTCCTACGCGACAGGAGGTCCGATCATGGCGAGCATTAGCAAGCGCACCATCCGCTGGACGACGCAGGCAGGTGAGGAGCGCACCGGCGAACGTTGGCAGGCGCACTATCGCGACGAGCACGGCAAGCAGCATCGACGGCTCTTCAAGCGGAAGATGGATGCGCAGCGATGGTTGGACGAGACCACGGCCGCAGTCATCACCGGCAACTACGTGGATCCCCAAGCCGGCAAGATCACCTTCAGCCGGTTCTATGCCGACTGGTCACAGCGTCAGATCTGGGTGCCGTCGACCCGGGAGAACGCGGACCACGTGGCAGGATCAGTACCGTTCGCAGATCTGCCGCTGCGGTCGATCAGGCGCTCACACGTGGAGTCGTGGGTGAAGGCGATGAGCACGACGCTCGCACCAACGACGATCAAGACGCGACACGTCATCATCCGGTCAGTGTTCCGGGCGGCGGTAGCTGACAAGCTGATCGCGTCCGACCCCTCCGCGGGAATCACGCTCCCCCGGCGGCGCAAGGCTGAGGCCGCCATGCGGATCCCGACGCCAGACGAGGTTGGCCGACTCCTCGACGCCGCCGACAGCAAGCGCGTGTCTACTCGGAAGGGCTTCCGTGCGTATGTCGCATTGTGCGCCTTCGCTGGCCTCCGCCTTGGCGAGGCCGCCGGCGTTCAGGTCGGTGACATCGACTTCCTTCGACGCCAACTTACCGTGCGCAGACAGCTCCAGCGGGACGGGAGCTCGTTCGCGATCCGGCCTCCGAAGTACGGCTCGGAACGAGTCGTCTACCTTCCGGACGAGCTGGTGACCCTGCTGTCTGAACACGTAGCAGCGTTCACCCCGCAGGGCGAGTCGAGTCGATGGCTGTTCACCGTCGGCACGGAGCCGATGTACGACAACGCAGTCACCTGGCGCTGGCGCGCCACTCGCCAAGCAGCCGGCCTGACCGACGTGCGTCTGCACGACCTCCGCCACTTCTTCGCCTCGGGCCTCATCGCCGAGGGGTGCGACGTGGTAACAGTCCAGCGAGCGCTCGGCCATGCCAGCGCAACCACGACTCTCAACACCTACTCGCACCTGTGGCCGACGGCCGAGGACCGTACTCGAGGAGCGGCCGGCAGCCTCATGCGCACTGCGCTCGGATTGCCGCGTGCACAGTCTGTGCACAGTAGCGACCGCACAGGCCGCTGACCTGCGCAAACGTCTCTGGTTAGTAGTACCAGGGATACGCCGACCAGTCGGGGTCGCGCTTCTCGAGGAACTGGTCGCGACCCTCCTGGGCCTCGTCGGTCATGTAGGCCAGGCGCGTGGTCTCGCCGGCGAAGAGCTGCTGGCCGACCAGGCCGTCGTCGATGAGGTTGAAGGAGTACTTGAGCATCCGCTGCGCGGTCGGGCTCTTGCCGTTGATGAGCCGGCCCCACTCCAGCGCGACGGTCTCGAGCTCGGCGTGCGGCACCGCGCGGTTGACGGTGCCCATGCGGACGCCGTCCTCGGCGGAGTACTCCTGGGCGAGGAAGAAGATCTCGCGGGCGAACTTCTGGCCGACCTGGCGGGCGAGGTAAGCCGAGCCGTAACCGCCGTCGAAGGAGCCGACGTCGGCGTCGGTCTGCTTGAACCGGGCGTGCTCGAGGCTGGCCAGGGTGAGGTCGGAGACGACGTGCAGGGAGTGGCCGCCGCCGGCCGCCCAGCCGGGCACGACGCAGATGACGACCTTCGGCATGAAGCGGATGAGCCGCTGCACCTCGAGGATGTGCAGGCGGGCCAGTCGCGCCTTGTCGATCGGGTTCGGCGGGGCGCCGGCGTCGAGGTGCCCGTCGGTCTCGTACTGGTAGCCGGCCTTGCCGCGGATGCGCTGGTCGCCGCCGGTACAGAAGGAGTGCTTGCCGTTCTTGGCGCTCGGGCCGTTGCCGGTGAGCAGCACGCAGCCGACGTCGGCGCTCATGCGCGCGTGGTCGAGCACGCGCAAGAGCTCGTCGACGGTGTGCGGGCGGAACGCGTTGAGGACGTCGGGCCGGTCGAAGGCCACACGCACCGTGCCGTGCGCCTTGGCCCGGTGGTAGGTGAGATCGGTGAGGTCGTCGAAGCCGGGGACGACGTCCCAGGCCTCGGGGTCGAAGGTGTCGGAGACTCCGTCGATCGCGCTCATGGTGCGTGAGGCTAGCCGCCGCGGCCGCCCACCCCGCCCGAAGGGCGGTGGAATGGTCACCGCGCAGGTGCTGTTCTGGGCGGCATGACCCTCACCGGAGAGTACGAGCCCAGCCCCGAGAAGTGGGTGCGCGACCAGGTCGAGACCTACGAGGCCACGAACGGCGCCGAGGCCAACACCCTGCCCGACCACCCCGAGTGGCCGATCGTCGTCATCACCTCCCGCGGCGCCAAGAGCGGCAAGCTGCGCAAGAACCCCGTCATGCGGGTGGAGAAGGACGGCGTCTACGCCGCGGTGGCCTCCAAGGGCGGCGCGCCCGAGCACCCCGCCTGGTACGCCAACTTCGTGGCCCACCCCGAGGTCGACCTCCAGGACGGCGCCGAGAAGCACACCTACCGCGCCCGCGTCGTCGAGGGCGACGAGCGCGCCGAGTGGTGGGAGCGCGCGGTCGCGGTCTACTCCCCCTACGCGGAGTACGCGGAGAAGACCGACCGGGAGATCCCGGTCTTCGTGCTCGAGCGGGTCTGAGCAGCCGTGGTGTGACGGTGTGCAGGTCGACGCGGTCGATCCGCCTGCACAGCGTCACACCAGCGAAGGTTTCGGCGGCCCACCGCTGAAGGTTCGGCGGTCGGCCGCCGAACCTTTCCGATCCCGGCAACCTCCCACCTGCGCTTGACCCTCCCCCAGGGGCAGGGCCCAGCGTCGTCGCATCGGTGGCGCCGCCACCGATGATGAGACGAGGGGAGGTCGCCATGGAGCGCTGGACGATCGGCGAGTTCGCCCGCCGTAGCGGGCTGACCGTGAAAGCGTTGCGGCTCTACGACGAGATGGGGCTGCTGCGGCCGGCGAGCGTCGACCCGGCCACCGGGTACCGCGGCTACGACGCCGACCAGGTGCCCCGGGCTCGCCTGCTGGCGCGCCTGCGCCTGGCCGGCGTCCCGCTGCGGGACGCCGCGCCCATGCTCGACGACGACGCGGAGGGACGCCGGGCGCTGCTGCTCAGCCACCGCCGTCGGGTCGTCGCCGACCACCGCATCCGGGTCGACCTCCTCGACGCGCTCATCGTCACCTGCGACCAGGAGGTCTCCGCGATGACACGCACCACCGGCACCACCACTCAGCCCACCACCGGGCCCACCACCGGGCC
>NZ_BAAAZH010000031.1:101504-113011 GCF_039536805.1 Nocardioides fonticola
CCGCGGCGGGGCCGGCCCCCGCGGCGCCGACCTCGACGCCGTGGCGCTGGCGGTCGACGACGGCGTCCTGGCGATCGCCGACGGCTTCGGCGCCGCAGGCGACCGAACGGCCGTCGAGTCGGCGCTCAGCTCGTTCCTCGCCGCGGCCCGCGACGGGGACGGCGGGGTCCTACCGCGTGCCGATGCCGCGCTCGAGGCGGCCGCCGCGGCGATGGCCGAGACGGGCGAGGGCACCGGCTGCACACTCAGCGCCGTCGTGCTCGACGGCGACCGCGCCGCCACCGCCCACATCGGCGACTCGCGCGTGTGGCTCGTGCGGTCGGGCGCGGTCGAGGCCCTGACCCGCGATCACACCTACGTGCAGGGCCTGCTCGACGCCGGCGCGATCACGCCCGAGGAGGTCGACGAGCACGTCGACCGCACGCTGTTGACCCGGGCGCTCGCTCCGGGATCGCCCGCGGCCGGCGACCTGACGGTGCGCACGATCGCCCCGGGCGATCGCCTCGTGCTGACGACCGACGGCGTCCACGGCGTCCTGCCCGCGGCGGTGCTCGCCACCCTCGTCACGGCGCAGGAGCCGCCCGAGTCGGTGGCCGTCGCGGTCGAGGCTGCGGTGCTCGCCGCCGGCGCACCGGACGACTGGGCGGTGATCGTCGCCGACGTGGTGTGACGTTCTGCAGGTCGGAGCGGCCGATCCGCCTGCACAGCGTCACACCAGCGAAAGTTTCTTCGGTCGACCGAAGAAACTTGCGCGGGTACCCGCCGAAACTTTCCGACCCCTACGGCCGCGCGATCGTCGCGGCCAACCCCGCGAGGTGGCCGACCCGGGCGAGCTCGGAGTCGAGGAAGTCGGGTCCGCCGCGGCGTCCGATGACGACGATCTCGTTGCCGCTGATGCGGGCGGCGGCGTAGATGGTGACGTCGCCCTCGGCCTCGAGCCGCTCGGCGCGGCCCTCGATCTCGACGAAGTCGAGTTCCTCGGGGGCGGCGCCGGTGGCGTAGACGATGCCCTGGGCGCGGTGCACGCGCGCGGCCCAGTCGGCGCGGAAGGTCACCGGCAGCAGCTCGACGAGCCGGTCAAGCGCCTCCTCGGGGTTGGCCGTCAGCTCCTCGACGGCCTCGAGGTCGAGGAAGAGGTTGCCTCCGGCGGCGTACCGGCTGATCCACACGACGCGGACGCCGTCGAGGGCGTTACAGGCCGAGACGATCGAGTCGGGCATGGTGCCGCCGGGCACCTCGAGCAGGACGTCGTCGACCGCGGTGCCGTCGGGGCGCTTCTCGACGATCTCGATCGCCTCGATGTCGCCCCCGGCCACACCGATGGCCGACGCCAGACGTCCCAGCGAACCGGGGACGTCGGGCAGTTCGACGCGGAGCAGGAAGGGCACGGCCCGACCCTAGTGCGAACGCGTAACGGGCACATGTCGGCCCTCACATCCCGAACGCGGCCTCCACCCGGGCGACGAGGTCGGGGTAGGCGCGCAGATGGGCGCCGCCGTCGAGGCGCAGGGTCTCGCCGGTGACCCACCCCGCGTCGGCGAGGTAGGCGACGGCCGCGGCGATCTCGGCCGGCGTCCCGGCCCGGCCGAGGGGCATGCCCGCCAGGTAGTCGTCCTCGATGCCGTCGATGTCGAGGGCCGGCGCGGTCAGCGGCGTGGGCACCAGGCCGGGCGCCACCGCGTTCACCCGCACCCCGCGCGGGCCGAGTTCGAGGGCGGCCACCTGCACGAGCATGTCGAGTCCGGCCTTGGCCGCGCAGTACGCCGCGAGGCCGGTGCCCGGCGCAGACGCGTTGAGCGAGGAGAGCAGGACGACGGACCCGCCGGCGTCCATGCGACGCGCGGCGGCCTGCAGGGCGATGAAGCTGCCGGTGAGGCAGACGTCGACGACGCGGCGCCACTCCTCCACCGGATGGTCGACGACCCGCGCCAGGGTGCTGACGCCGGCGGTCACCACCGCGAGTCCGAGGCCGCCCTCGGGGACGGCGGCGTCGAGGAAGGCCGCCACCGCGGCCTCGTCGGTGACGTCGACGGGCAGGACGCCGTCCGCGGCCACGAGGTCGCCGACCACCACCCGCCAGCCGTCGGTGCGCAGCCGATCGACGCACGCGGCGCCAATGCCCGACGCCCCGCCGATCACCACCGCCGTCCGACCCGAGCCCACTCCCGCCACGACCGACATGCCTCGCCCCTCGACCTCCGGCGCCATGGTTGACGCGTGTCAATTCCGCGGCCTACTGTGCCCTGCGTCACGTCCGTGCGGCAAGAGGAGAGTCATGCGCACGACCGATCCCACCGGCCTGCCCACCACCGCGATCATCGGCGCGGGCATCAGCGGCCTGACGGCCGGCAAGATGCTCGGCGACTACGGCGTCCCGTACACCTGCTACGAGACCTCCGACCGCATCGGCGGCAACTGGGCCTTCGGCAACCCCAACGGACACAGCAGCGCCTACCGCTCGCTGCACATCGACACCTCCAAGCACCGGCTGTCCTTCAAGGACTTCCCGATGCCCGAGGAGTACCCCGACTTCCCGCACCACACCCAGATCAAGGACTACCTGGAGTCCTACGCCGCGGCCTTCGACCTCAAGCGCCACATCGAGTTCGAGAACGGCGTCCAGCACGCCCGGCACCGCGAGGACGGCGGGTGGGAGCTCACCCTCCAGTCCGGCGAGCAGCGCGAGGTCGACCTCCTGGTCGTGGCCAACGGCCACCACTGGGACCCGCGCTACGCCGACTTCCCCGGCGAGTTCACCGGCGAGACCATCCACTCCCACCACTACATCGACCCCACCGACCCGCTCGACTTCAAGGGCAAGCGCATCCTCGTGGTCGGCCTGGGCAACTCCGCGGCCGACATCGCCGTCGAGCTCTCCAGCCGCTCGCTGCAGAACCAGGTGACGCTCTCGACCCGCTCGAGCGCCTGGATCGTGCCGAAGTACGCCTACGGCCTGCCCGCCGACAAGTACTTCGTCACCACGCCCTACCTGCCGCTGAAGTGGCAGCGCTGGATGGTGCAGAAGATGCAGTTCATGACCGGCTCGAACCCCGAGCTGTACGGCCTGCCCAAGCCCAACCACAAGTTCTTCGAGGCCCACCCGACCCAATCGGTGGAGCTGCCGCTGCGGCTCGGCTCGGGCGACATCACCCCCAAGCCCAACGTCACCCTGCTCGACGGCGAGACCGTGCACTTCGAGGACGGCACCAGCAGCGACTTCGACATCATCGTCTACGCCACCGGCTACAACATCACCTTCCCGTTCTTCGACGAGGACTTCATCAGCGCCCCGGGCAACCACATCCGGCTCTTCAAGCGCATGTTCAAGCCGGGGCTGGACGACGTCGTGTTCATCGGGTTCGCCCAGGCCACCCCGACCCTCTTCCCGTTCGTGGAGTCCCAGACCCGCCTGCTCGGCGCCTACGCCGTGGGTCGCTACGCGCTCCCGAGCGTGGCCGAGATGGAGGCGACCATCGACGCCGACCACGAGAAGTTCCTCGGCCACGTGCTCGACCGGCCGCGGCACACCCAGCAGCTCGACTACTTCATCTACGAGCACGACCTGCGGGCCAAGGAGATCCCGGCCGGGGTCGAGCGGGCGGCGCGACGCCGTCCTGCCCCGGCTGCAGCTCCGGCTCCCGCGCGGGCGGCGGTGGGCGCATGACGCCGTCCGCCACCGGCACGCACTCCAAGGGCGACCAGCGCCGCGCCGCGCTGCTCGGCTCGCTCGACGAGCTGCTGCACGACTCCAGCCTGGAGTCGATCTCGATCGCCGACATCTCCCGGCGGGCGGGCGTCACCCGCTCGGCCTTCTACTTCTACTTCGAGAACAAGGCCGTCGCGGTGGCCGCGCTCATGGAGGAGATGTACGACGAGTCGTTCGCGGCCGCCGACCTGCTCAGCGGCGAGGGGACGCCGGCCGAGCGCATCGAGGGCATGGTGCGCTCGCTCTTCGACTCCTTCGACCGCCACGAGCACCTCTACCGCGCGATGCTCGAGGCGCGGGCCGAGAGCCCCGCCGTCCGTCAGCTGTGGGACGCCGACCGCGAGTCGTTCGTGCCCGTCATCGCCGACCTCATCGACACCGAGCGGTCGGCCGGTCGCGCGCCGGCCGGACCGTCGTCCGCGACCCTGGCCGGGGTGCTGCTCGAGCTGAACGACCGCATGCTCGAACGGCTCGCGCTGGGCGGACCGCTGAGTCGCGACGAGCTGGTGGCCGGCGTCGTCCACGTCTGGTTGAGCACGATCTACGGCGCCGCCGCGCCCGAGGAGGACCGATGACCGTCACCGAGCACGAGCCCCGCACCCTGGTCTTCGGCGCCGAGATCGCCGGACGCCACCACCCCGCGCACACCGACGACCTCGCCACCGCCGCCGGCCGCCCGGTCGTGGTGATGGCCCACGGCTTCGGCGGCACCCAGGACTCCGGCCTCGCACCTTTCGCCCACGGCCTCAGCGCCGCCGGGCTCGACGTCCTCACCTTCGACTACCGCGGCTTCGGCGCCTCCGGCGGCAGCCCGCGCCAGACCGTCACGATGGCCGGCCAGCTGGCCGACTACCGCGCGGCGATCTCCGCGGCGCGCGACCTGCCCGGCGTCGATCCGACCCGCGTCGCGCTGTGGGGCGTCTCGCTCTCGGGCGGGCACGTGTTCTCCCTGGCGGCCGATCGCGACGACATCGCGGCCGTCGTCGCCCTGACGCCGCTGGTCGACGGCTGGGCGGCCGGGGCGCTGGCCGCACGCCAGCACTCCCCCGCGACGCTGCTGCGCTCGACCGCGCTCGGCGTGCGCTCGAGGGTCGGCGGACCGGTGATGATGCCGATCGTCGCCGAGCCGGGCGAGCTCGGCGCCCTGACCCTGCCCGGCGTCAAGGAGGCCTACCTGGCAATCGCCGGACCCACCTGGCGCAACGAGGTCGACGCCGCCGTGGGTCTCGAGCTCGGCAACCACCGCCCGATCAAGGACGCCGGTCGCGTGCGCGCACCGATGCTCGTGCAGATCGCCGACTTCGACCGCTCCGCCCCGCCCTACGCCGCCCTCAAGGCGGCCGGCAAGGCCCGGGCCGAGGTGCGCCACTACCCCGGCGACCACTTCGACGTCTGGCCCGGCTCGCCGCTCTTCGCGCGGGTCGTGGAGCACCAGGTCGCGTTCCTGCGGCGGGTGCTGGGGGCGGCGTCCGCCTGAGGGGTCCGAAAGGGTCCGAAAGTTTTGGCGGGTACCCGCTGAATCTTTCGGTTCGCGGCCGAAGCTTCGGCCGCGAACCGAAAGTTTCGACAGGTACCCGCCGAAACTTTTCTCCACCCACAGTCGGATGACCCCATCAGTACGCGCGCGTACAGTGACGGTCATGACCGCCGTCACCCCCAGCGAGGACACCGCCGCCCTGACCGCCGAGCGGTTCCGCACGATGAGCGTCACCCAGCCCGACGGCCTCGGGCCGGTGAGCACCGAGGGCCTCCCGCCGGGGCCGCGCTGGCCCGCCTGGGTGCAGACGCTGGCGCTGCTGCGCTTCCGGCACCGCTTCCACCACTACCTGCAGAACACCTACGGCGACGCCTTCACGATCCGGCTGCTGCCGGGCGGCCGGCCGCTGGTGATGCTGACCCGCCCCGAGGACGCCCGCGAGATCTTCGCCGGCGACCCGGAGGTCTTCTACGCCGGCAAGGCCAACGGCATCCTCGGCCCGATCATGGGCGAGCACTCCCTGTTGCTCCAGGACTCCGGGCAGCACAAGCGCGCCCGCAAGCTGCTCATGCCGGCCTTCAACGGCGCGGCGCTGCGCGAGTACGCCGACCTGGTCGCCGACGTCGCGCGGGCCGAGGTCGACACCTGGACCGACGGCGAGTCCTTCCGCTCCCTCGACCGCATGAACCGGCTGACCCTGGAGGTGATCCTCCAGGTCGTCTTCGGCGTCACCGACGAGGAGCGGCTCGCAGCCCTGCGCCCGCGCGTGAACGCCACCGTCGACATCAGCCCGCTGGTGCTGCTGGGCTGGGGCGAGCCGCGCCTGCAGCGCTTCGGGCCGTGGAAGCGCACGGTCGACAACCAGGTCGAGCTCGATCGCCTCATGTACGCCGAGATCCGCGAGCGCCGGCAGGTCTCCGACCTCGCCGAGCGCGGCGACGTCCTCTCCCGGCTCATGATGGTCGGCGACGAGGGCGAGGGGGCGCTCGACGACACCGAGCTGCGCGACCAGCTGGTCACCCTGCTGCTCGCCGGCCACGAGACCACGGCCACGGCGTTGGCCTGGGCGCTCTACGAGCTCGGCCGCGACGCCGAGCAGCTGCGCCGGGCGCAGGCGGCCGCCGACGCGGGGGACGCCGACGGCCTGGCCTACCTCGAGGCGGTGCTGAAGGAGTCGATGCGCCTGCACCCGGTCATCCCGATGGTGGTGCGCACGCTCATGAAGCCCACGACCGTCGGCGGCTGGCACCTGCCGACAGGCGCCACGGTCGGGCCCTCGATCATCCTGGCCCACGCGAAGACCTCGAACCACGACCGCGCCGAGCGGTTCGACCCCGACCGCTTCGTGGGGCAGAACCCCGCCGCGAACACCTGGATCCCGTTCGGCGGCGGGGTGCGCCGCTGCATCGGCGCGGGCTTCGCCCAGATGGAGGGCGCGGTCGTGCTGCGCGAGGTGCTCAGCCGCTACAGCGTGGCCAGCACCGGCGACGACGTCCCGAAGGTCCGCAACATCACCAGCGTGCCGCGCGAGGGCGCGGGCATCCGCATCACGCGGCGCTGAGCTCGCCCGCCCCCTCGCCCACGGTCGCGGTGGTCGCCACAGCTGCGGCGACCACCGCGGCCACCGCCGCCACGACCCCGGCCAGGACGACGTCGCCCGCCAGCGCCGCGGGCAGCGAGGCGAGGCTCGCCACCAGCAGGGGCGCGACACCGCGGCCGACCCCGTTGGCCGAGACCTGGAGGCCGGCGACGGCGAGCAGCGCGAGCGCGGTCGGCAGCGCGATGGCCAGCACGGCGGCGTCCTCGCCCTCGGCGACGATCTCGAGCTGCGCCTGCACCCCCGCCCCGACGGCGGCGATCGCGGCGTAGAGCAGCAGGTGGCCGTAGCCCCACACGAAGGCCGCGCTGCGGCGCCGGGTCAGACCGTCGCGGCCCAGCACCTCGAAGTAGATCCACCACAGCGCGAAGGCGATGGCGCCACCGGAGGCCACGAGCGCCAGCACCTCGGCACGGTGCTCGGGGTTCTCGACCGCCTGCTCGAGGCCGACCGCGATCGCCAGGATGCTCTCGCCGATCACGATGAGCGCGAACAGGCCGTAGCGCTCGGCGATGTGGCCGGGATGGAACACCGGGCCGGGGGCACGTCGCACGGCGAGCACCGGCGTGGCCAGGTCGACGAGGACGGCGAGGGCTAGCGGGGCGAGGGCGAGCGGCGGCTCGAGCCGCGACCCGGCGACCCAGACGACGGCGCCGAGCGCCAGGCCGGCCGCGTAGGTGCCTGCGAAGCCCGCGTGCGCACGATCGGCGCGCGCCGCGCGCACCCACTGCGCGATGAGCGGCACGCGCAGGGCCGCGACGGCGAGACCGAAGGCGCCGAGGTCGCCCTTCGCGGCGTCGTGGGTGGTGGCGGCCAGCGCCACGATGCCGACCATCTGGGCCATCGTCAGGAGCCGGTGGACGACGTCGTCGTTGTCGAAGGCGGTGGCGAACCAGGTGAAGCTCATCCACGCCCACCACACCGGGACGAACAGCAGCGCGTAGGCGCGGGTCGCCTCCCAGCCGTGGTGGTCGACGATGCCGTGGTGCAGGTCGGCGGCGAGGATCGCCACCGCCACCACGAAGCACAGGTCGAAGAGCAGCTCGAGCGGCGTGGCCGCGCGTTCGCCCTCGGGCGCCCGCATGCGCAGCGGCCTCATGCCAGCTCCCGCTGCCGGGCGGTGAGGACGACGCCGCGACCGCGACCGCCCGCGAAGGCGAGCAGGCCCCAATAGCGGGCGGCCTCCTCGAGCGTGCCGGCAGCGGCCAGGCCGCCCACCTCGACGGCGTCGAACTCCAGGCGGGCCGCCAGGGAGGCGACCAGGCCCCGGGCCCCGGCGTCGTCGCCGGCCACCGGGAGCACGGGCGCGGCGCCGTCGGGCAGGCGCGGGGCGCCCATGTGCTCGGCGCCCAGCACGTTGAACGCCTTGACGACGGCGACGCCGGCAGGGGCGTGGGCGAGCACGTGGGCCGCACCGCTGGCGGCACCCTCGGGCAGCGGACGGCCGAAGGGGTTGGTGGCGTCGACCAGCACCGACCCCGGTGCCAGCGGCAGCGCCGGGACGACGTCGGCCACCGCATCGAACGGCACAGCGAGCACAGCGGTGGTCACTGCGGGGGCGAGGTCGGCGAGCGCGAGCACCTCGACGCCGTCCGGTGCCGTCACCCGTGCGGGGTCGCGCACCCAGAGGGTGACCGCGATCCCGTGGGCGGCTGCGTTGGCGGCGAGTGCGGAGCCGACAGAGCCGGCCCCGACGACCACCAACCGGTCGGTCTCGGGCAGGTCGGTCTCGGGCAGCGCGCTCATCGGCCGAGCGCCTCGATGACCAGGCGCGCGGCCGCTGCACCGGAGTACTGCTGCTGACCGGTGATCAGGTCGCCGTCGCGCACCGCGTGGGCACGGAAGGCGCCCTGGACGACGAAGTTGGTGCCGCTGAGCGCCCGGGCCTCGTCCTCGATGCGGAAGGGCTGGATGCGCTGGCCGACGAACGCGTCGGCGGTGTCCTCCTCGCTGTTGGCGAACCCGGTCCAGGTGCGGCCGGCGACGACGAGCTCGCCGGAGGAGAGCGTGGCGTCGAGGAGCACGCAGGTGGCGTGGCAGACGACGGCCGCGATCCGGCCGCTCTCGAGGAAGCGGGCGACGAGCTGCTTGACGCGGTCGTCGGAGCGGAAGGTGATCATCGGGGCCTGGCCGCCGACGAGGAAGAGCGCGTCGTAGGCGTCGAGGTCGAGGTCGGCGAGCGCGGGCGTCGCCTCGACGAGGGAGCGGTGCGGCTCGCTGCTCACGAAGCCGAGGCTGAGCAGATCGTGGGCGGAGTAGCCGGACTCATCACGCGGGTCGGACCAGGAGTCGGCCTGGAGCGCACCGCCGTCCGGGCTGGCGATGGTGACCTCGTAGCCGGCCTCGGTGAACTCCCAGTAGGGGTGGGTGAGCTCGGCCCACCAGAAGCCGATCGGCCAGCCGGTGACCGGCGAGACGGCGGGGTTGGAGGCGAGCATCAGGACGCGGCGGGGGCGGCCGTGGACGTCGACGGTGGCAGGCATGGGGAGCGCTCCTCATAACGTTACGGATCGGACTTGTAACGAAAATAGAGGACGGCGCGACTGGTTTCAATACCGGATGGGAACGTAAACTCCCGCCATGACCTCGACGGCCGCCGCCCGCGCGACCGGCCGACCGCGCGACGCCGCGATCGACCGGGCGGTGCTGGAGGCGACCCTGCGGGCGCTCGGCCGCGACGGCTACGCCGGGCTGTCGCTCCGGGCGATCGCCGACGACGCCGGCACCACCCGACCCGCGCTCTACCGCCGGTGGCCCGACAAGGCCGCCCTCGTCGTCGACGCCGTGGCCCATCTCGCCGCCGTCGACCCACCTGAGGTCACCGGCGACGCCTTCGACGACCTCGTCACCGAACTCGACCACTTCCGGCACTGCATCAGCGACGCCGCCGCCCTCCCGCTCGCCGGACTCATGCTCGGCGACGGCATCGAGGAGCCCGTGCGCGCCCGCTACCGCGAGCTCGTCGTGGGCCCGCGGCGCGCCCGCCTGCGCGCCCTGATCGAGCAGGCGGCGTCCGAGGGTCGCTTCGCCGCCGACGCCGACCTCGCCCTCGCCGGCTCCCTGCTCACCGGCTCCTGGTACGCCCTCGCGCTGGCCGAGGTGCCCCCGCCCGACGACTGGGCGCTGCGCACCGCTCGCCTCGTCTGGCGCGCCTGCGGGGGGACGCCGCCGCGGTAGGCGCGCTGCAAGGTTCTTCGGTCGACCGAAGAACCTTGCACTGGGACGGCGAAGCTTCGCCGTCCCAGTGAGAGTTCCGTGGCGCGGATATCGGTTTGCCCCAGCCCTCCGGCCCGGGGGAGCATCGACCCCCGTGGGGAAGCTGCGCGAACGGTGGGCATCGGTACGCGTCGACACCACCCCGCTGCGCACCTCCCGCGACTTCCGGCTGCTGTTCTGGGCGGGCACGGTCTTCTACTTCGGCGGCACGATCACCTACGTCGCGATCCCCTTCCAGGTCTACGCGCTCACCGGCTCCAACCTGGCAGTGGGCCTGGTCGGCGTCGTCGAGCTCGTGCCGCTCATCGTCTTCGGCCTGTGGGGCGGGGCCCTCGCCGACCATGTCGACCGACGGCGGCTCCTCATCGGCACCGGCGTCGCGCAGGCCGTGTTCACCGCAGCCCTGGCGATCAACGCGTTCCGCGACGAGCCCAGCGTGGCGGCGATCTTCGTCATCGCGGCCCTGCTGGTCTCCGCCTCGGCGCTGCAGCGTCCCTCCCGCGAGGCCCTGCTGCCGCGGGTGGTCAGCCACGACCAGATCCCGGCGGCGTCCGCGCTGACCAGTCTCGGCATGCACATCGGCGCGCTCGTCGGCCCAGCCACGGGCGGTCTGCTGGCCACCACCGTCGGCGTCGGCTGGTGCTTCGCCATCGACGTCGTCGGGCTCGCCGGCGCCTCGCTGCTCTACCGCGCGATGGGCTCCCACCCGCATCGCGGCGAGACCACGCCGCCGAGCATCAGCGGCATCCTCGACGGCGTCCGGTACGCCGTCAGCCGGCGCGACCTGCTCGGCACCTACCTCGTCGACATCGCCGCCATGCTCTTGGCCGCGCCCGTCGTCCTCTTTCCGGCACTGGCCGAGGAGGTCTTCGCCCAGCCCGCGCTCCTCGGTCTGCTGTACTCCGCCGAGACCGCCGGCGCGCTCATCGCCAGCGCCCTGTCGGGGTGGACGGCGCGGGTGCACCACCACGGCCGGGCGATCGTGCTGGCCGCGATGGGCTACGGCGCGTTCGTCGCCCTGGCCGGCGTGATGCCCTCGATCTGGCTGGTCGCGCTGTGCCTGGCGGCCAGTTGCGCCGCCGACATGATCTCGGGGATCTTCCGCTCGACGGTGTGGAACCAGACGATCCCCGAGGCCATGCGCGGACGCCTGGCCGGCATCGAGATGCTCTCCTACTCCGTCGGCCCCATCGGCGGCCAGGTGCGCGCGGGGCTCACCGCCGACCTGTGGTCGGTGCGCGGCGCGGTGACCAGCGGCGGACTCGCCTGCGTGGTCGGGGTCGCGGCCACGGCTGCCGCCCTGCGCGACTTCTGGCGCTACGACGCCCGCACCGACCCGCACGCCGTCGCCGGCCGCGAGGCGGCGGAAGCCGGGGCTGCCCGCGAGGCCTGAGCCGCGCCGGACTTCTCAGGGGAAACCGTCGCTTCTCAGGGGGGCGGAGTCCATCGGTCGAAGCAACGCTGACCCGAATGGGGGCGTTGATCGTGCCGAAGGTGTTCTCGTACGAGAC